>CAYOHA010000228.1:0-4804 GCA_964403625.1 uncultured Dehalococcoidales bacterium
TTTTTAATGAAACTATCAAATAAATGTTCACCAAGGGTTTCTCTTACTAAATCGCTTTTTTCAGTCAGGCTTATAGCTTCAACCAGGTTCCCAGGCAAAGAGCCGATACCTCTTTGCTTTCGTTCCTCATCACTCATCTCAAAAACATTCTCTTCGATCGGCTTGGTCAGCTCGTATTTTTTATCAATACCTTCAAGTCCGGCGGTCAGCATTACGCTGAAAGCCAGATAGGGATTACAAGAAGGGTCTGGTACTCTGAATTCAACTCTGGTAGAATTTTCTTTACCCAGTTGGTACTCTGGGACTCGGATCATATCGGAGCGGTTTCTTCTTGCCCAGGAAAGATACACTGGTGCCTCATAGCCAGGCACCAGACGTTTATAGGAATTAACCCATTGGCTGACTACAGAGGCAATTTCCGGTGCGTGCTTCAACAAGCCAGCAATATAATATCTGGCTAATTTAGAGAGATAATAAGGGTCATTCTTATCGAAGAAAGCATTTTTACCATCTTTAAATAGTGACATATGCACGTGCATACCGCTACCGTTGATACCAAATATTGGTTTGGGCATAAAAGTGGCATAAACACCATGTTTCTGCGCCATTTCTTTAATGACTAATCGGGCTGTCATAACATTATCAGCCATCGTCAAGGCATCAGAATAAAGCAGGTCAATTTCGTGCTGGCTGGTAGCTGCTTCGTGTTGGCTTCGTTGGACAGTGATACCCATCTGTTCGAGGGCGAGCATTGTTTCCAGTCTAATGTCGCTACCGATATCAGGAGGTGTCAAATCAAAATAGCCGCCTTCGTCTAAAGTATGTGTTTCCTCGGCATCCTGGAAGTAGAAGAATTCCAGTTCTGGACCAACATTGAAGGTGTAACCCTGACTGGTAGCTTTCTTTAGGTTTCTCTTCAATACGTATCTGGGGTCACCTTTAAATGCTTCTCCTCCTGGTCTAAGAATATCACAAAACATTCTGGCTATGGGGTAGTCGGGTAGACTCCACGGTAAAACTTGGAAGGTGGTAGGATCGGGAAGAGCTATCATATCACTCTCATCAATTCTGGCGAATCCTTCTATCGAAGAGCCATCGAATCCCATCCCGTCGGCAAGTGCCGCTTCTAACTCTCTTGGGGTAATATCAAAACTTTTTAGAAAGCCGAGGATATCAGTGAACCACAAGCTTATTAATTTAATGCCTTTCTCACTGATGGTCGTCAGTACATATTCCTTATTTTTTTCTATTTCAGTCAGCATTTTTATCTCCTTATTGATAGTCTGGCGATTTTTCTGATAGAGTATACCATTGTGTGACCCTAAAACTCTAGATGGCACTTGGTTGCTGGATATTATTGTTCGGGAAGGAATAGAATGCCGGAACTGATAATTATCATCGTATATTTTATCGCTATGGTTGCCGTCGGATTATGGAGCCGGAGGAAGGCAAGAGAAGCTGATGATTTTTTTGTAGCAGGCAGGAAAGGTTCTGTATTATTCATCACGGGTTCGCTGGTGGCTACCATTATCGGTGGTTCAGCAACGGTCGGTATGGCTGGACTGGGCTTTACCCGGGGTCTAACCGGGGCGTGGTGGTTACTGGTGGGTAGTATTGGCCTGGTGTTTCTGGGCATTTTCCTGGCTAAAAAAGTCAGAGAATTCGGGCTTTATACTCTTCCTGAGTTAGTGGAGAAACAGTATGACCGAAGGGTGGCTTTAGCGACTTCAGTACTTATTGTCATTGCCTGGCTTGGTGTTATTGCCGGTCAGATTATAGCTGCCGGTCAGATAATGAGTGTTCTGGGAATAGGCTCGCCTATTCTTTGGATGTCGCTTTTCACGGCGGTCTTTGTTTTTTATACTCTTATCGGCGGTCAATATGCTGATATCAGGACTGACCTGATCCAGGCGATAGTTATTTTCATCGGGATTTTTGGCGGATTTGTTTTGCTTCTGATTGATTTGGGTGGTTTTAGTGGATTGAAAAATAGTCTACCGCCAGAGCGGTTTGAATTCCCTACCGGTACCAACTTCGGTGGGTACGATTTGACTGCTCTCCTTTTATTAGTCGGGCTGACCTATGTGGTGGGACCCGATATGTATTCCAGGTTATTTTCTGCTAAAGATGGTAAAGTAGCCAGGACGTCAGTGTTTTTGACGGCCGGGCTAATAATGCCTATTACCTTTGCTATTACCATAATAGGTATGGGGGCATCAGCCTTATTTCCTCAGATTTCACCAGAGCAAGCCTTTCCGACATTGATAAAGGAAGTCTTACCTCCATTTATGGGTGGCCTGGTTCTGGCGGCTTTACTTTCAGCGGTTATGTCATCGGCGGATAGCTGTTTGCTAAGTGCCAGCACAATATTGAGTGTGGATATAGTGGGGAAATTCAGACCCTCACTAAAACGAGAACGGATTCTTCTCCTTGCTCGCTGGGGAATAGTGATATTAGGGGCAGGTTCTCTAGTTCTGGCTTTAACTCTGAAGGGGGTGATAAATGCACTCCTCTTTGCCTATACAATTTATACTGCCGGTCTGATAATTCCCATACTGGTTGGTTTCTATAAGGCTAAACTTAAAGTTACCCCTCTAGGAGCTCTGATGGCAATTATCGGTGGTGGCTCAACGGCTCTCGTTAGTAAGTTGTTGGCAATAAAATATCTGGATCTGGGTAGTCTTCTTATCAGCGCCCTTCTCCTTTTTGTAGTCAGTTTTATTGAAAATAGAGTAAGGAAAACCAATCGATAAACCGTCATGCCGGAACATATCGACCTGTCCGCCGTGCACCTGCCCGCCGTACAAGACTTTAGTAGGCGGGAGACTTTAGAAGGCGGGAGCATCTCACAGTAGGGAGAATAAATTCAATAGCTAATAATTTGTGCATTTCGCGAATACATCAAGAAAAATGGAGTTTGACGGTATTCAGGACATTTGATAGAATTATTGTTACTGTAGGGGCGGTTAGCTCAGTTGGTTAGAGCATTGCGTTGACATCGCAAAGGTCACTGGTTCAAATCCAGTATCGCCCAGTTTATATTATATTTACTCTATTTTTGGGCGGTAATTATACTTCTATTCAAGACAGTCGGCTTATATTCGATATTTCTAAACCCTGTTTCTTCCAGAACTTCTTTCATTTCTAAAATCGAATAACATTTGCCCGTCGATAAAGCCATCAACAACACTGAATATTCTGCTACAGAGATAGGACCAGTCTTGGTTTTATTGATATGAGCGTCATGAATAATTATCGTGCCTCCCCAATTCAGGTTATTAAAGGAATTTTTTAAGATTATTTTGATATCGGTTAAATCCCAATCATGCAGAACATGTGAAATGAAATGCAGGTCATATCCTTGTGGAAAACTATTAGCGAACATATCTCCTGCAATAACATCGATTTTACCGATTAACCCAAACCTGTTAATAGAATATCTGGCTACCTTGTCCACGGGTGGTTTTTCAAAAATGGTGGCGCGTAAATCTGGATATTGTTTTAACATCACAGCTGAATAGATACCAGAAGCGCCACCAATATCTAATATCTTTTTATATCCTTTTAAATCTATTACTTTCGATAATCCTAGTGCTAAATAAGCTCCTCGGCTGTTCATTCCTGCGGTAAATGCCTCTGCGAAACCTACATCTTCCATGGAAGCAGCCCATTCTTTCCCCTTTTTCGCTGCCGCCCAACTAGCCGGTCTCCCTGTTCGAAGTACGTTTTTCATGTATTTACATATCGGTCTATCTTTTAGCGAACTCACGTAAGAAGTTAAATCGAAAGCGGAATTATTCGTCAGGAATTCTCTGGAGACATCCGTTAGATAGAATATCTTATTTTTCTCTTTGACGAAGCCATAGGCCTTGAACAAGGTGAGCATAACATCGGCTGGTCTTTTCTTTATTTTCAATGACATGCAGATAGTATCAATATCTGACGGAGATGTACCGAGCCAGTTAAAAAAGTCAAAATGACTTACCGCTGCGATAAATAGGTCTACTGCAAATGAGCTTTCACGTAAGGAAAATATCTTTGTCGGAAGTATTGCCGGCGTATCCAGCCAATTGCTTTTCATAATCACCTCAAGTAACCAGGAAATCATATGGTTAAGTTTAATTTATTGGATTTAAGACACATTATAGATAACAAATGAACTTAATTCAAAGACAGAGCTAATGAGATTTGATTTGCAAAAGGTCGTATCAGAGAGTATTTGTTTCATTACTATCGAGAGGACTTGCAGCCTTTTCATCTATTAAACTGAAGCTAAGTTCGAAAGTTCGAGTTCTGTGTATTGTACAGTAGCGCCCACTGTACTGTACGTGGAACTTCTTCAAGATTTAACTTATCCTTATTTTGGCAAACTTGGGACTGAGTAACTTATAACAGCCTTTTCCTCGGTAACCCGAATGTCTTTAACAAATCCATGGATGAAAACTTTTCTATGAGCGAGTGATCCTCGGAAATTATTACCTGCATTTCAGTGGCATATTGAGTCATCGTTTCCATATCAATAGGTTCCACTCGTCTGTCTGATAATTCATTCTCTATTTCATTTTTCTGGGTATGTAGCTGCTCATGGTGATGTCTCAGTTCCTTTATCCTTAATGCAACGTCACTCAAATCGAGTTTGCCAGTTTCTACAGCGTTATATAGGCGTCCTAAGCGTTCATTAGTATCATTGATGGCGTGAATAGTTACCTTAATCTCATTGTTCTTAGAATTCTCAAGAGATACCAATGAGGTACACTCAAAAGGTGTGGAAATAGTTAGCGGCAGCGAGTACTCTTTCTGTAGT
>CAYOHA010000229.1:0-4774 GCA_964403625.1 uncultured Dehalococcoidales bacterium
TTGATTAAACCTCCTATCCAGGATGAGAAGCAGCCTAGGGTGAACGCCAGGACAGCCAGTAAAGCGAAAAACATACTGTGGACTTCGGCAGCCAGCAAAACAGTCGTAAATCCGGCTACCAGAGCCAATAGTGGTAATAGAACTCGATTTTTCACTCTTTACCTCAGGATTTTGTTCACAATCAGGTAAGTCCTGTAACATTCGCATGGCAATTCGTCATTAAGCTGCCTGGGGATTTCCGATTGTACGCCGCCAAGCCTGATGCCCTCTAACCTCACCTCTTCTCCGTCCCGCACTATCACCTGCCCGTCCCCATCGATAATCTCAAGTACTCCATCTTTCACCCTTGCCTGATAATCGGACGGCCAGATGGGTGTGCACTCCATGGTTATATTCTTCTCAGGTGTAGTGTAGACGGAAATATACGTGCATTTAAATAGGTCCTTACGACTGGCTACCAGTGTACCGGTGACGGTTACTTTTTCCCCAATTACTCCCTCCAGCGGGGATTTCTTCTTCATAAAGTAGTACTCATTGTCCCCGGAAGTTATTACTTCAAGGCTGAACAGGTCCGATGAGAAGTTCAGATTGAGCCGCGTCCCTTCTCCCTGTATCCAGAAAGGTCCCTCGATATCCTCCGGAAGAGGCTCTTTCAGGAATATCGGTAATATGTTGTATCGTCCGCTTTCACCACCGCCCATACATAGCTCTTCATCAACACGGGCTACCACTTTACCGTTCCTATCCAGTATCTCAATCGTCCCCTCGTTATTGTTTACGAAATAATCAGGCTGCCACATAACGAGATATCCGTCAACGCGCAGGTAGCCATTTTCCAGCACCAGCTCTCCATAGAGTAAGGCTTCCATGAATGACCCGCTGCGCATTTTAAGCTGAGGAAAATGAACGGAGGGGTCGGGGTTAATCTCGAAGGGAATCTCGTCCAATGGTTTATACACCTCTATTACCATCACATGGTCAAGTAGTTGCACCCCAGCCTGTTCCAGTGTCTTATAGAAAAGCTGGATATCGGTCACATACAACTCTACCTGGTTTTTCTCGATGTTTATATCAGAAGAGATGTCGAGTCCCAGTTCGTCCAGGACTTGCCCCGTTTCCTGCTGTATCGCCTGGAGTTCTTCATAAGTAGGCTTAACTTCTTCCGCCTTTCGGCTGCAGCCGGTCTGTGGTAAGATAGTGGTTATCAGTAGCAAAATCAGCGCGATAATGGTTATTAGCTTTTTCACAATTCCTTCCACCTCACACAGAGTTAACTGGCTGGTCTACATCTCATTTCTCATTCTGACGGTGCAGGAACCAAGTCAAACGTGAAAGTTGCCATCACTGACGGATTATCTTTCTCCCAGATTTTAAGTATATAAGTAGGGCCTACTGGGAGAATACCAGGTACCATGCCTTCATCCAATTGAACAAGAACCACAGACCTCCTCCAACCATTGTCAACCCAAGTACCAGTAAACCTATATAGAGTTTCATTTTGCCCGTCATCTTTTCACCTCACCCTATACGGATGTCATATTACCCACCCCAAGATATAAGGCATGATAGGCAGCAACCACGGAGCGGTAAAGAAACCCATGATAGCCCCCAGGATAATCGCCGGCCTTCTTTCCAGATTTAGATAAGAATAAGATAGGACAGCATTTACAACCCATATCATAACTACGGGTAGGAGTAGCCAGACAAGTTGTAGAACTTGCGGCATCGCTGGTGCCCAGACCGCCGACCTGCCGAAGAAATCAGTATCCCAGGTTAGTTCTAAATATGCCCAGTCAATAATAATGCCCAGTAAAGTTATGAAAAAGCAGTATGCCAGCTTTCTGCGCCAGCTGATTCCAACCCTCTCAGACTTGATAGCAGCATTTCCTGTCAAACGGGTGAGTGCTACCGAGAATACAAGCAGGTTCCAGAAGTAGTCCGCAATCGTACCGAAGGGTATCCCGAAAAGAATAACCAGGATAATAAAGCCACCAAAATCATAAAGTGTTATTGTCTTCTTCTCTTTTTCCATCTTGCCCTCTAACGGTCTATTCTCACGCCGTTCCCCCAGAGCCTGTTACCGCTGGCATCCAGCTTCTGGGCGTAAATCATATCTCCCCTCAGAGCACTCTTGCCCACAGCAGCGACTACAACAGTATTTCCGAAGCCATCACTTACAAGTGTCGGCATCCCCTGATATTTCAATCCCGGGTCGGGGAATACAGTCACCCCACCCTCGCTCCAGCTGGAGTTTCCTCCGGCATCCAGCCGCTGGGCGAAGAGTTTACCGTAGGCATTGTTCTCTGTCTGGACTAAACGCCAGGTTAGAACGGCACCGCCGGTGCCATCGGGCGAGATATCTATGGTAAGGGATTTGCCTTTTTGAGTCGTAATAACTGGAATTTCCATCCAGAGTACGTTTCCTTGTCGGTCAAGCCTTTGCAGGTAGAGGCTAATACTTCTTTCATAAGGTGAGCCAACCGGCGGGTCGTACTCATATCGCGAAGTGATAATGCCGCCAAGACCATCGTCGACTATCTCCATTGAGTAATCTGCTGTGCCCTTTGTGACCCGGTCCGGCCACAGCAGGTTGCCATCACGGTCAATGCGAAGAAAGATGGTTACCCCACTGTAATCCTCATTGTGGATAGCAAGGTTAACCACGCCATCGCTGTCAATGGTACCGGAGGTAATGGCCGAAACATAGCCGGTGGTCTCGGTGACTAATAAAGTTTCCGGCCAGACGAATTTGCCTTCGCTGTCCAGGCGGTGTGCATAGACGTGGTGTATCTGGTGTTCGTCTTCTTCATCCCAGATAACGATGACACCCTCCAGGCCATCACTGACCATCCAGTGGTTGCCGGCGTAGGTCGGCCATGAGCGGTGGGCTGTGCCGGCGATGCCCTGGCTTTTCTCCTCCTCAGTCAACGGGCGGAAAGGAGAGGATGAGGTAACCAGCACCCCTTCGTTACCCCACAAAAGCTGACCGTCCGGATTGACCTTCTGCACTCGGAGAAAGTCGTCATGCAACCCCTTGAAGTAGGTCTTATAGTCATTCCAGCCGAAGATGATACCACCGCTGCCGTAAGGCACAATCTCGGGGAGGCTACTCCAACTCCACTCAATCGTGCCAGTGGACATGCCGTCACCCCATAACAGTTGACCATTGGTGCTTATCCGTTGTGAGTAGACGGGAATCGGATCGAAAAAGGCCGGGTCATCACGGTCAGTAGTGCCCTGACTGGTATCAGCCCATGCGACTATCGCCCCACCCATCCCATCAGTTTTTAAAGTATACGGCGATCCTTTTCCTCCGATCGATATGCCTCCGTCTGACCACAGCGGTTTATCATCCGGACCGAGGAGTTGGACGTAAATCCCCTGGCCAGTTTGCCAGGCAATGATAGTGCCGCCCTTACCGTCACTCACCGCCTGTACCGTAAACTCACCCGGTGTCTCATGATACAGCAGGATGAGTGCTGCTGACACGGCTATTACAGAGGCAATTACAAGCAGCGTAATTATCCAGCGGTTTTTCATTTAGTTTTTCCTTATTTGTGTTTGTTATTCATTTAAGCATGCCTCTGCCATTCTTTCCAGTTTACTGAAACTCCTGGAACTCTTAAAACAGTACCATGCAGAATAGCGTTCTTCAGGTCTATATAGAACATGCCCCTCATATTCACCGCTGAAAGGGAATAAAGCTGATTTCAATTCGGATATTATATAGCCATCTTCAGTGGTCTTTCTGCCGTGCTTGTCTCTTATTTCCTCTTCCAGATCGCTAATATGCACGCTGGTAAGTATTTCGACTATTTCATCAAATCCTATTTCGACAAATTTATTATCACGTTTAATAGCCTCTATTTCGTCAGGACCGAAATAGCACTCCGTAGCTGTGTCAACATGCTGGTATACTCTTATTGCCTCAGCGGAGATTTCTGCGAATTCAGTTGTACCTTTATCTAACGTAATAATAGAACCGTCCCCAAATCCAACCAGGATATAATCGGCATCCAAGTCAACTCGCGGTGAGCCACACGAAGTAAGGATCAGGACCATAACCAGTATCATTACTGTGATCAGCTTTTTCATTTTATTCTCTTTCTTTAGGGATAGCCTTTCATTAGTTATTCAGATACCGGGTCGGCTTTATCCCAGAGGCTTTCGTTGTCGAAGGGCCATAAATCCGGGATGAACGGATGGTCTAGTCCTAATTCACGGTAAAGTGCTTTCTTTGTCTGCTCTTCGCCTGCTGCGTCTGTAAAGGATATCTGTGCCATCATAATGTCAACGAATTCCGGCCCCCGAATCCATATCATAAACTGGAGTATGGTACATATCAGGAGAATGCCGATGAGGATTATGACACTTTTAAATGCGGTCCTTATCAATACCTGTCTCATTTCTATACCTCCACTGAGTTATTCAGGACAGGTGTTTCGACTATATATACGGAGAAACGGGAAAAGTATCACAGATGGACTAAATAAATGTTAAATATGCAGGCGAGCGGGTATGTTTGCTCCACTCATATCCACGGATTACCGTATCGTTTGCTCGACCAGATATACCTCGTAGCCGGATTCTGCAAGATAACGAAGTCTGACCGGTGAGTCGAAGACCAGCGAGCTACTTTGAATACCGCCGAGAATATCGTCGTATCGTTTGCCCTCTACCCCATCGACTACCACCATTTCACCTCCACCGTTTTGGACCGCGTAGGCTATTCTCTTACTGTCAGGGCTGAAGACAGGTTGCTGGTAGATATAGG
>CAYOHA010000230.1:0-4758 GCA_964403625.1 uncultured Dehalococcoidales bacterium
AGGTTCAAGGTCGGCACGTAGCCAAGCCCACCCATACCGGGTAGATTCTGGCCGACAGCCAGGGAGAGCTCACGGGCATCAGCAGAGTACCTCGCGTTCCGTCCAGTCACGGTGTAGCCGATAAGTACCGTGTTGGAGTCCGCATATCCCTGCTCAAGCCTGACCGTGACACCATCGATCGTCTGGCTTAAATTGAGCTTAACGATCAAGCCGGCTTCCTCGATATCCGGAGCGAAGGTCCGGAAGAAACCTCCCATCAGTGATGTGGCTGCATAGACTGTTCCGCCGATGACAAGGAAAACCAGCAGCAGTAGCGCCCATGCCAGCAGAGTCCTTGGTATCAACCTAGACCAGATCGAGTGGCGTTTTTGCTTTTCAATGCCTGTTACTATATTGCTCCACCACT
Source organism: uncultured Dehalococcoidales bacterium (assembly GCA_964403625.1). Classification (GTDB taxonomy): domain Bacteria; phylum Chloroflexota; class Dehalococcoidia; order Dehalococcoidales; family UBA2162; genus CAYOHA01. The sequence continues at coordinate 407 of CAYOHA010000230.1, forward strand.
CCCAGGACGGCTCTACCTGTTTAACCTCCGATATAAAATAGTCTCTAAGCTTTTGCTCAAGTCTCTCTTCTTCCATAAGTGTTACCTCCTCACTTCCCACATCTTTTCATCACGGATTATTTCACCAAGGCGGTCGAGTGCCCGGCTCAATCGGGACTTGATAGTGCCTTCACGCTTGCCCATGACAGCGGCTATCTCTGGTACGGTGAGTTCAGAAAAGTACCTTAAAACAATCACTTCCCTCTGCTCCAGCGGTAATATCTCTAAAGCTCGTCTCAAAGACTTGTGCTCTTCACGGCGAATGGCAACCGTCTCGGTCTCTTCAGGGTCGCCAACCACATCGGGTGCTTCTTCGAGAGAAATCATCGTCACTTTCTTCTTCCTGAATTGCTGCTTTACTTCGTTTACCACAATACGCACCAGCCAAGCCTTAACATTACTCTGCAGGCGAAGAGATGGGAGGTGTTTCCACGTCTTAATAAGTGTCTCTTGAACAGCATCCTCTGCTATTGTTCGGTCTCGTGTCATCAGGTATGCAGTCCCAAAGAGTACACCGCGATGCAACTCGATGAGTACACGAAATGCATCTTTATCCCCTGCCTTACAGAGGCTAACTAAAGCCACTTCTTGCGACTCATTCAACAGGAGCGCTCCTTCTTGAATGACTCTCTACTAAAAATGACTCTCTACTAAATAAGATGCAAGTTTTCACTAAATCGTTCCATTATTTATTGGTATTTTATAAAAATTTGTTACTAACTTCAGATTATCTTCGGTAAAAGGTTAAAACAAGGTAGTTCATGTTTCAAATATACAGGTGCAGGAGTTCTTTTTATTTAGACGCGGTTTAGCTTAATAAAACCGAATATATGCTATTGAATCCGGCAGCGAGCAAAGCACTCCTGAAACCAGTTGTTAAAACTAATGGTGGGAATAGAATCCTTTTTATTTTCTATCTCCTGTTGTCTATTGCTTATCTAATTCAGCGTATTCATTTCTTCGATAACTCTGCTGATGAAATCCTCAAGGTCTATTTTCCAGAACATCAAGTCCAGAGGAGGGCGCGACTGACCGGTCGGCAAGACATAGTTCATTGAGTTGACATCTCCATCGGATATTTTGAACCTTCCCAGAGGGTGGAGAAGGTAGTACATCCCATCTTTACCATCCCTGAGAAAAAGAAAATAGCTTTCTCCAGGCTTGAATACAGGATTGCCATTTTCTTCCAGCCAGCCGACAGCCCCCATCTGAGATATAATTATTTCACTCTTAGCACTGCCTTTCACCACCTTTTTTATCCTGAAAGCCGACCGCGTCAGGTAGGTACGAGCCGTCGGTTCTCCGGTGTCTCCGGTTGCTTCATCAGGGACAACTTCAACGGTCCGATTAATGGTGCCGACGGCGATAAGGTCGGCATCGGCAGCCAGCCCTCCAAGGTTTTCATAGCTCTTAATGTAGTCGACAAAGATAGTCCCGGAGGTATCTTCGTTGAAATCAGGCGGACTGTTTTCCTGGCTGCAACCTGCCTGTACCAGCAGAACCACCACCATCAGCACCAGTAACGCTGACGCAGCTATAATAATCAGCCTCTTCACTCTTCACTTCCCAGGGCTCTATTTACAATCAGGTAAGGCTGGTGGGTGCCATACGGCAGTTCTTCGTAGAGCTGGCTGGTGACATCAGAATTAATGCCGTGAAGAACCACTCCTTCGATTTCCGCTTCTTCTCCGTCACGGATGACAACGTTTCCAGAGCCGTCCAGCATCTCGAACACTCCGTTCTCCACCCGACCCTTGTATTCAGCAGGCCAGATGACGGTGCACTGCATGTTGTATTCACCATTAACGTAAACCATTACGTATGGATATCTAAAAAGACGGGTATCACTGCTCGCCTCCAACCTTACAGTCATTTTTTCATCTTGAGTTGTCATTTCATCGATGAGCGGTCTTTTCTTGAATATATAGAAATCATGGTCTTCGTAAGGCGTGATTTCGATGCTGAACAGGTTCGATGAAAAATTCAGGTTCAGTCTGGTCCCGTAGCCCTGGATGAGAAACGGCCCCTGGCAGTCTCTCGGCAGGGGCTCTTTAATGTATCTATTGACATCTTCGACCGCCTCCAACCCCCCGAAGGTCATATATACCTCCTCGCCTTCGCGGGCAACCACTTTACCGTCTCTGCCCAGCACCTCGATGGAACCATTATTGTCGTTTAAAAAATAATCGGGCTGCCAGATGATGATGGCTTCCCCGAAACACAGATAGTCGTCTTTCAAAACCAGCTTACTGGCTCCGCTATTGAGAGTCATTGCCCCGCTCATTTTCATCTGCGGAAAATGGACAGGTGGGTCAGGAGGATTTATTTCGAACGGGACTTCCTCAAGCGGCTCATAGGTTACCACCTGTTTAACATGGGGCGGCAGTTGCACATTCGCCTCCTGTAGTATCTCGTTGAACAGTTTGCTGTCACTGACGTATACTTCTGCGCAATTCTCCTTTACATTGGTGCCTGTGGCGCAGAAAAAATCCAGGTTTAAGTCTTTGAGAAGCTGCATTGTCTCCTCCTGTGCTTTCCTGAGTTCCTTGTAGCTAACCTCGAAGGTTCGCACCTCTATCAAACCGTAGAGCGGCGAGTCTTCTTTGACATACTTCTTTATTGTTTCTTCGCCGTTTTCGGTGAAGGCGAAGACGAAACGGTACTCCGGCTGGTGCTGAATCCAGCTCCCGGCGTAGGTGTCCGCTTCGTTCTCTACAATTGCCGCCTTGAGCGGGCCGGCGTCGTCCACCAGCTCGAAGCGACGGATGGCTTCTTCAACGCTGACTCCCTCCGATTCAGCGTACATTTCGGCATCTATTCGGATGGCGTCTTCTTCGTCCTGACTTAGTGAAATCTCCCCGATTCCTGTATCCGGTCTGGTTTCTTGCGTATTGCAGGAAACGGATGCCATTAACAGTAACAGAAACAATGTCAAAATGGTCAATCCTCTTCTTGCTTTAATGTCAGGTATGCCGTTCATTTTTCAGCCTCCCCCCATTAAAATCGCTATTCTCAGGGTAATTCGCAAATGTGTTTCAGCACTTCATTGGTGCCATCGCTGACGAAAAGTAGCAGGTGGAGAGAATCGTCCTCTCCTTTTTCTTTATATAAAGAATAATCAATCACCTGCCGATAGATATTTGTATTGCCTTCGGTTACCGGATGGTCTAATTTAACACCGATTTGACCGTAGCCACTTTCACCCGGGATTATTATCCAAGGGTCTACATCTCTTAATGGCTTATCGGAGGTAACCCCAAACCACAATTCAACCGTATTGTTATCTCCAAACTCGTACTCCAGAGACCCGATTTGTATGGCATCCGGTTGTTCATCCTCAATGGTTTCGGCTTCGTAAAAGTAGAAAAATGGGTCATCCCGGCTGGTAAAAGATATTTCGATTCCCCCGGCTTTCCTGCCCATTGATAAATAGTCGGCAGTTGACAGTTCACCGTCGGCGTCATCATCAAAGAACACCATATCGTACTCCGCCCCTGAATCAGGTGCCGACATATCAGCCAGCGAAGGGGATAAAGGCACTTCGTCAGAGGCTCCGCAGGCAATAAAAAGACTATCCAGTACAAGTGGGGCGGTCCTTTCGGGAGGCAGGAAAAGTATGTCGCTTACAGTCACCCTGTAACCGGTGCCGGTCTCCTCAACCAGAGTACTTATCCAGATGTGTTTGTACGATGGTTTCACTACCAGCCTGGTGGGAGGCGTGACGCTGTAGTCCCAATCGTAGGTTGATTTCTGTTTACGGTAGTAGCCTGTCTGAGTGCCGTTATGAAATACACAGATATACACAATAAAGAACCTGGGATCGCATAAGTCTATTTTATCGACCTGGATTTCAATCCTTTTTGTTCCTGAAGCGGGTAACATGGCATTGCCGCTACCTCCGTAGAAAGGCTCATCTGCCATAGGTTCATTCAGTGTCCAGCTATGGGTGACATCAGCATCTTCTCCACGCAAGTTATTTAAGGTAAACCGGAAAAGGAATCGGGATGAATCTCCGTACGTACAGAAAGCATCGGTTATTTCAACACCGGCGACGAACCCATCATCAGGTGGCGAGCACGGCATTATTTCACCGGTATTAGTATTATCCGCTTCATTTGAACCATTGCCACCACATGCAGTTGAGACAGGAGTAACTAATAGAATTAGTATTACTGCTAATACTAGGCTTTTCATTTCTTGCCTCCTGCTTATGGATTCAGCCTAGCTACTTTTTCATTTTGACTTCCACATTATTCTGCAAGGTCACCGCTTTGCGCGTCCAGGACCTGTTCCACTGCTTCTCTGAGGAGATT
>CAYOHA010000231.1:0-4741 GCA_964403625.1 uncultured Dehalococcoidales bacterium
GAGCGCCTGGAGAAAGGCGGTCTACAGTGGTCCTGTCCTGATAAGGAAAGCGAGGGTACGCCAGTCCTGCATGCCGGGACTTTCACCGGAGGGGCAGGGCAATTTATCCCTCTGGAATATAAGCCACCTGAGGAATTGACTGATGCTGATTATCCACTGATGCTTACTCTGGGGCGAAGTCTGTATTTCACGCAGAATGGTACGATAGACAGAAAAGTAAGCGGTCTTAGCAAACTCCGGGGTCAGGATAGAGTGGAGATGAATCCCGAAGATGCATCGGCGCTGCAGGTTAAAGATGGTGATAAGGTTAAGGTCATATCACGGACGGGTGAGGTAGTCGTCAAGACAAAGGTAACTGATGCTCAGCCGAAAGGTACTGTCTTCATGGTGTTTCCTTTCAAGACTCAGACAAGTCTTCTCGCCGCACCGTCCCGTGACCCAGTTTACAAACTGCCCAGGTATGCAGCCTGCGCTGTGAAGATTGAAAAGCAGAGCTAGCGGGTAATATCTAGTAAAAGATTGGGGGGGAATGCCATTTAGTATTCCCCCCTTTGCTTTTCCTGATTCGATATGGTCAGTGTTCAACTACCGGATCTGGTCTACCAGATCTTACCGATCTTGTCCTGGCTCTCATAGATGGCGCATTTGACCACGCAGGCACTATTGGTCGGATCTGGTTCCATAGTTGCTTTGAAGACCATCTGGAATTTCAAGATATTCAGGATTCTGTCCAGTATCATATTGGCTATGGGGCACAGGTAGGGTTCTACCCCACCTTCCCTTTTCAGACCATTTTGGAGCTTGGCCTCCATAGGCAGGTGAATGCAGTTTTTGACCTCGAAAGTGAGCAGGAGGCCGCCTCCACCTCGGCTGTAAGTTATATCGCTGACCAAGCCACCCGCTTTTATTTCCTTTATGCAGTTCTCAACTATTTCTTCAACCGTATTTCCGGTGATGTTCTTCGATTTGAGATAGTCCACACCTATATATTCCACCTTAGACCTGATCATGTTTGACAGTTCTTGATAGGCAATCTCTTCAAATCGGGCAATACAATCGTTGTAATACGTTGCGGTTTCTTTGTCCATCTAGGGCTTCTCCTTATTGCCGAACTTTTCCCAGTATACTATGTCTTCGAATTCCTTCTTGTCTCTTGCCTTGGGACTCTCAGCGGGCCAACCTATGGAGATGGTTGCTATCAATTTATATTCTCCCATGCCGGTGGGTACACCCAGCAATTGCTTCATCCTCTTAACAAGCGACGGGTATACCGATGGCCCGTGGACCCAAGTAGCGCCCAGACCAAGAGAATGCGCCTCGAGGAGCATACACATCGCGCATGTTGACAGGTCGTAAGGCGTATCGAACATGTCCTTCAATTGACCGACTACGACGATGACCACAGGGGCATTGCCGGCAAATTCTGAGACCGAACCGGTGTACATTACCCGGTAGGCTTTTTCCCTCGTTTCCGGGTTCTTGATTCCGGCGAAGTGCTTCTGCCAGTAGTCGGAAAGGCTAAACTCTGCGGTTACACGCCCGCCGGTGCCTAACTTCGCTATCTCAGCAATCTTGGCTTTAGTTGCGGGATCTCTGACAACGATTAGTTTCCAGGGCTGCTCATTTTCACCACTTGGCGCCCAGCGGCCAGCCTCGATTATCTTGTCAACCATCTCATCAGAAACAGGGTCATCAGTAAATCTCCTGATGCTTCTCCTGCTCGAGATGAGGTCCAAAATATCAGCCATATTTTTTTCTCTCCCTAATTTTACTTTAACTCGGTCTTCTCCCTGTAATCTGTATTATCAGGTAAACAATTTAGTCAGGAGATGACCAAATACTCCCTACTCCCCGATCACCCTTAAGGGTAATTTATATTATCCCTTGCCATTTTGCGCAAAATTCCACGGTTTAGAGGACTAATGCTTTGCCTGGTTGTTATTACATCAGGAATGTCTCCCATTTTGTTTATACCCTTTTCATTTGGTATCAAAGACTGCCTCTGCAGACTTTCCTAGTACCCAGTCCAACTCCTCTTTAGTGAACTTTATTTTTGTTTTCGGCTCCTTGATTGCCTTCACCCATTCAGCTTCGGGAGTCAATACATTCGGATTGGGGAAACCACTGCCAAACAGTACCTTCTCAGGACCGCAGGCATCAATAGCATCCCGCAGCCACTGATAAAAATACTCAGGTTGCAGGTGCCAAAAGCCCTGGTACTCTGAAAAGTCCATGTAGACGTTAGGTACTATACAAGCTTCTATGGCTTCCCGCCGATATATTCTGGTACCAGCGTGTCCGATCACTACCTTAAGCTCAGGGTACATGAGGGCTACATTGGCGATCCTGAACGGATGATTGTAGTCCCAGTGAGCAATTTCCTTCCCGGAATGGATAATCATAGGCACTTTCCAGTCAACACATTTTTCATAGATGGGGAAACAAACCGGATCATCCGGGCGAAATCCCGAAGGCGGCATGAAGTAGAACCCCTTCATTCCCCAATCTTCAATGGCCTCCTTGGCAATGTCAAGAGCATTCCCCCGCGTGGGATTAAGAGCACAAATCGGTATGAACCGACCCTTATGCTTCTTCGCCGCATCGGCATGGGCCTTATTCTGGTCTCTTACGGGAACATTTGGCGGCCCGGTTATAGCCTCCCAGTCCACAGGGAAAATAACAGCCTTGTCAACCCCTGCTTTGTCCATCAATTCAATCAAACCATCGCCCTCAGGGTCAACCACTGACGGCTTCATGGCCGTCAACATATTCTTAAAGTCATCAGGGGTCTTGTTTGTTTTATGCACCCGATTATACTCGGTAATGTACATCTTCCATACAAAGCGTAAATACTTACCCCTTACCCAACCAGTCCCACTAAGGTGCATGTGCGCATCAATAATCATAATCTGAATTCTCCCTTCATTTTTAATTTATTTTAAAAAAAATACCGGCCTCCGGTAGTATTCATTTTGAAATACTTTGGCTTCTGATCAAAGGGTTGGTATTCTCTGGTGTTATCTTTCAAAGTTATGTTCGGTTGGCATTTTATCAAACTATCTATTGTTTGTCAAACTGCGTACAGCCTCAAAAAGCATGCTAAAAGCATCGGCATTTAGAAGCGATCCTTTTTATACTACTTGTATTCGAACTTGTTCGGAGTATATAAAAAATGATGACTGGATATCATTGACATTTAACGAGCCAGGGTTTAACATAACCTTAATTACAATTATAAAAGGAAAGAGCTATGGCTCCACAATTCTTCAGTAAAGAGATTGAGGTAACCATAGGTGGTGAGTTGAGAGCGCCGCTTTCTTTTCGTCTCGGGGGGGAAGAGTATATCATCTTAGAGATACTCGAAGCTTGGTCTGACTATGGCTTCGGACTTAGTTCTTTACGCCGTGGTAGATGGTGGCAGCGTCATCACCGTAACTACTTCCGAGTCAAGACCACTCAGGATGAAATTTTTGAAATCTACTATGACCGTGGCACTGACCTGGAGCACCCCGAGTTTAGGAAGTGGTTTTTATCCCGCCAGCTTTAACTCTTGGCAAAGTAAAGGAGGGGAGCTTTCACTCCCCTCCTTTTTGTAGCTATGGAACAAGGTTCAACCAGTCTATTTTTTGTCGCTCTTCTCTATCCTAACTGCACTCACTTTGAGTTCTGGTATTTTAGCTACAGGGTCAAGGACAGGATTGGTAAGCGCATTTACCGGACTCTCAGCAAAATGAAAGTCCATCGTGACTACCCCTGCTGGTGATTCTTCTGTTATCTTTGCTTTGGCTGTAACCTCCCCCCTCCGGGAAATGACCTTGACCATGTCTCCGTTAGCAATCCCTAAAGCTGAAGCATCGGTAGGATTTATCTCGACCAGCCCCTCGGAAAGGATGGAGTTAAGTCCTTTCACTTTGCGAGTCATCGTACCGGTGTGGAAATGATATAGACTTCGCTCGCTGGTAAGAATTAACGGATACTCACTATCGGGAAATTCGGCAGATGGCTTATACTCAAGAGGTATAAACCGTCCCTTCCCCCGGCTGAAAGTTTTGGTGTGTAGAATGGGCGTACCAGGGTGGTCCTGATTAGGACAGGGCCACTGCAAGCCACCAGTCTCCAGACGTGAATAACTAATGCCTCCATAACTGGGAGTAAGACGGGCAATCTCTTCCATAATTTGAGACGGATTCTCAAAATCGAAGCCCTTAGCACCCATCTTCCTCGCAATCCGGCAGGTAATATCCCAGTCGGGCTTGGACTCGCCAATAGGTTCAATAACCTTCCTGACCCGCTGTATTCTACGTTCAGTGTTGGTGTAGGTGCCGTCCTTCTCAGCGAAACTTGCCGAAGGCAGAACAACATCAGCTAGTTGTGCTGTCTCAGATAGGAATATATCCTGAACGACAAAGAGTTCAAGAGTTTCTATTGATTTCTTGAGATGATTAATATCAGGGTCACTGAGTATTGGATTCTCCCCGACGAGATAAATTGCCTTTATCTGCCCTTTGTAGGCAGCATCGAAGATTTCATAAAGGGTTAACCCAGGAGAGGGATTCAGGGTACATCCCCAAGCAGTCTCAAACTTCTTCCTGTTAGCCTCATCAGTTACCGATTGGTAACCGGTATATACATTAGGCAGGGCACCCATATCGCAGGCACCCTGGACATTATTTTGCCCTCGTAATGGATTGACACCAGTTGATGGTTTACCGATATTTCCCGTAAGCATCGCCAGATTAGC
>CAYOHA010000232.1:0-4741 GCA_964403625.1 uncultured Dehalococcoidales bacterium
TTCCCGAAGTTTGTCCACTGGTAAGTGCTACCGGTCGGACGGGCTTTAGCAAGCGATGCAGCCACCCTGGAGAAGTACCAGCAGTTCATTGACCATCGGGGTGAGCGTATCAAAGAGCTAATTCAGGAACGTACATCAGACGAAGATACTCAAGAGAAGATATTAGTGGCGCTCATTTCTCTAATAAACCATTAGCACAGCTTGTCCGCCCGTTTGTTTGGTGGGTAGCCGATTCTCAACGCATCAACGGACATCGCATTTCTCGTGTTAGTAATGCCCGAAGACTCGACATCTTTATATTCCCCACGGTTGTGGGGGTAACATTCCTGACAATTGTTCATTCTGCCGATTCAGCTTCCTTCTGCCTTGTTCCAATAGGACTACCGGTTGTAAAAGGAAAAATGTGTATATTTTGTGGTATAGTCCCCTAGTATTTCTATAGGATCTTATGGTAAATTACAAGATACGGGAACACCGAGAATCATAACTTAAATTATCGGGGCTAGATAGCAGTCATCTTGAAAATGTTTAATATGTAATTACCTTGTTCCCATTTTATGGCTTGTATACCACAGCATAGTACTGGATTAGCCGAGGATATTATTTTGTGTTGAATAAAAAGTTTATACTGAATTTTACTCCTACCGGTCTTATCCCTACCCGGGAAATGACGGCCCATGTTCCCCTGCTGCCTGATGAAATTATCAGGGATGTCTTGCAGGTAGCCGATCTCGGTATTAATATGGTTCATCTCCATGCCCGAGATAAGGAAACCAGTCAACCAACTTACCGAAAAGCAATTTATGGAGAAATTATTAGCGGAATAAGGGAAAAACAAAAAGACCTGGTACTGTGTGTTTCAACATCGGGAAGACTCTTTAAGACTTTTAATAAACGAGCGGAGTGTCTTGATCTTGAGGGGGAGCTAAAACCCGATTTTGCCAGCCTGACTTTGAGTTCACTTAATTTCAATGAAGAGGCCAGTATCAATTCACCGCAGATGATTCAGAAACTTGCTAGAAAAATGCTGGACAGAGGCATCAGGCCAGAGCTGGAAGTTTTTGATGTGGGTATGATTAATTATGCCAAGTACCTGATTCAGAAAGGATTAATCCTGCCCCCCTACTATTTTAATCTTATGTTGGGTAACGTTGCCTGCGCCCAAGCTGATATGCTTCATTTAGGATTAATGATAAGGGAATTGCCAGAAGGATCAATATGGTCCGTTGGTGGAATGGGGAATTATCAGCTTGAGATGAACGCTCTGGCGTTAGTCGCCGGTGGCGGAGTCCGCGTCGGTCTGGAAGACAATATCTGGTACGACTCCGCAAGAACCAGATTGGCGACCAACCGGGATCTGGTGGCAAGAATAGTGTCTATTGCCAGGACTCTGGGTAGAGAACCTTATACCCCTAAAGAAACCAGAACTTTGCTGGGATTATAAGGCAAAGTCAATGTCGCTCAAATCTTTTACCACTATGATAAGAGTTCGAGTCAGGGAACGTATGGTCCTGTTATCGTTAGCTCATCTACTAGAACGGATAGGTATCCAAATAACTCCTTACTACATTACTCAGGAGTCTCTCTCTGACGAAGTGGAATTAAGCCTGGAACCGAAGCTAAAACCGGTAGTTAGCGGCTTTCTCTCGATATCCGAAATAGAAAGAATGTGTTCCCACCCTGAAATAAAGAGACTGGCCGGGGAAATACATAATTGGCGAGATGATAATTGCTTATGTTTTGCCTTGAAGCATAATGAAGAAATAGTAGCTTACATTTGGTGTAATTTGAGCCGCTGTAATAGTAACTTTTCCTCGTTTCCCCTAAACGATGACGAAGCGTACCTTTTTAGGGCTAGGACTTTAAGTGCTTACCGCGGGAAAAATCTGGCTCCATTCTTAAGATATCAGTTATACAAGAATCTGATTGAGATGGGGCGAACTAAATTCTATAGTATTACGGAATATTTCAATACTCCGGCTGCTAACTTCAAGAAGAAGTTAAAAGCTAAGCATATTAAGTTATGCTTATATTTGGGCCTCTTTAATAAACGCCTCTTGAATGTCACTTTAAAAAAATCCCAGGTAGCAGATAAATAAAAACTCCATTATGTTAGAATGAAATTTTGAAATTAGTTATGGCGAAAGATTATGAATTCTATTTTACAATACTGGGACATTACGGCCGGTAAGACGCCTATCAGCCAGCAATATGATGAACTGCTCGCTGAGCACTATCAACGGGCGCACCTGAATTTACTGGCACGGTGGACTCATTTTACCAACGGCCAGGCTATACTTAAGACAGATCTTTTTGCTGAAGCTGTGTGTCCGTCACGGTCTTTCTTGTGGGAAATATTGAGATTGGGAGGGAACTTAACCGGCATAGATATCTCTACCGAAATCTGCAAGCGGGCAAAAGAAATGACAGTGAGCTATGCTCCGGATAAGTCTCCAGAATTTATCCCCTGCGATATCAGGAACTTACCATTTGCCAGTAACTTCTTTGAGTTAATAATTTCTGATTCAACATTGGATCATTTTAAGAACAAGGACGACATTATCATATCCCTGAAGGAGCTGGCGAGGACCCTTAAACCGGGGGGTACGCTTATCATTACCCTGGATAACGGGAGTAACTTCACCGAACCGCTTTTCCGCCTCTGGATTCGTTTAGGATTGGCCCCTTTTTTTATTGGCCAGACTTATTCAATCAGAGAGTTAAAACAGGCTCTGGTTAAAATAGGAATGCAGATAGTAGATGAGACGGCGATAATCCATAACCCTCGGTTCTTCGCCAAAATGATAGTGGCCATGCTGCGCAGAACTTTCCCCAGCCAGTGCAAGCGATGGACAGAAACATTGTTGAACTATTTTGATAGCCTGGAGAATAAAAGAACTAAATATTTGACAGCACAATTCATCGCGGTGAAGGCAACTAAGCCATTTGAGCAGTAGATGACGAGAAACTATTATTTTATTTTGCTTTGGAACAATTCCTGCACGAGCTTATTTGATCGTATTTTTTCTTTAATATTAATCTTCTGGCTTCGTTCATTGGGGGTGAATTCCAAACTTCCTTTATCGATTTGTCTCTGATATTACCGACTATGGTAGCCCTCTTCCAATCATCACAGCACAAAATGACATCGCCATTAAACAGGATATTCATATGATAAAAGGGATCATAACAACCTATGAAATTTATAGTACGAGCTATCAGGTACCTGCCGATTCTCTCCGGTAATGCAAACTTGATATTATTGGTTTTAAGCCTCATTGAATCATAGTTCGCTAAAGTACCTGCCCTATTTGCTAATTCGATAGTTCTGGTTTTCACACCCATGTTTTTCCAAAATTGCAAGGCTTGAGGAACCTCTTTGGCAGCTTCCCGGGTAAGAATGAAACTAAGCGTTAGTTTCTGTTTCAGGCTATCCTCAGATACTAAAACGTAAATATTGTTCATAATCCTGTCATAGTCAAGTCCGCAACTGAGATTTTGGTACATTTCACGAGAGTGCGCATTCAAGCTGATAATTAATCGGTCGATCGCTGATTGCCTAATTTCCTGGAGACTAAATCTATCAAGTAACTGGCCGTTAGTAACCAGAGAACATCCTATTTTGGCATTACGGATTTTTACATATCTAATGAAGTCGAATATTCTCTCATCTAACAGTGGTTCATTATGCAGTTCGAACAGGAGAGTAGGGGGATATTTTGTTAATAATAATTCATCAATTATTTTTTCGAATAGCTCTCTTGCCATTGTTCCCTGTTCTAACCGCTTGCTTACCTCAGGATAGGGACAAAATATACAATGGCCATTACACAGCGACTTGGTCTGAATCTGTATTTTCAGAGGAAATGCCAACGCTTTTTCGGTCAGAAAAAACCTAGTATAACTGCGAGCCAGGTAGGCATATCTATTTATCCGTGAAGGGATTTCTTCTGCCATTTAATTACCTACAGTTTCTCGCACATGATGCGTGAAGTATAGCATAACTTCGCAAATAATCTCGAACTTGCCCCCCCAATAATTTTAGTCAGGAGTGCCTAGTAATTATCTGACGCCTCATTCTTATTTAGTGGTTGCCCCCTTCATTACAGGGCATCCCATTAGAACAAGGGCAAATCCACAGCGTGGCTCACCAATTGTCCAAATCATTAAACATTGCACGAAAGCTTGCTTTGTGTAACTGCGGATCGGGATCGAGTGAACAATTCTCGGAATTGTTAAGCTTCTTGAACTGCCGTATAATGAAGGCTGATTAGCATTCTGACTTTTACCTCGAACCCTAAAGGGTCAGGAAAGGAGGTCATCATGTTTTGTCTTGCGTCACGTTATCAGACGTCCCCTCAGAGTCTCGACGAAGTGGTCCGAATCTTTCGGGAGCACGCAGTTCCTTTGGTATCACGTCAACCGGGGTTCAAAGGTGTGTACCTTATGAGTAAGCCAGATGGTCAGTTCATGGTTCTGAATATCTGGGACACTGAGGCACAGGCCAACGCGTGGCCCCAGAATCCAGAGCACCAAAAGGTTGTAGCGCAACTGAAGCCGTTACTTAGTGGCGCTCCAGCGCGTGATGGCTATGAAGTTCGGGCCCACGCAGTTGCTTAGTCCCGGCTGTATGTAGTAAAACTCGAGGGTCTGAGAGTAATGACGCGTGATGTGTTTAAGGAGGTCACTCATGTCTGAGAAAGAAGCTCAATTAAAAGAACTGCAGGAAAAAGCGGTGCGA
>CAYOHA010000233.1:0-4716 GCA_964403625.1 uncultured Dehalococcoidales bacterium
TTTATTCAAAAATGAAGAAAAGAGGGTTAAAAAAGATGACTGAAACAAAGTACGGGCAACATATTAAAAGCCTAATTTTTAAAGATGATGGCCCGGGTTTATATAGGCAGGGCACTGTGATGACCGGTGAATTTCTCGGATTGGATGTTCATATTCAATACGGGACCTACTGGTCAGCAGGGAAAATGGGTAAGGAACCCTATGGACCAGAAGTGCATGATTTTGACCAGGTTTTGTACTGGCTAGGAGCTGATACCAGTGACCTTGGAGAGTTGGGCGCTGAAGTCGAGTTATGTCTGGGTGAGGAGTTGGAGACACACATGATTACCACCTCAACAGCTGTATTCATTCCTAAAGGTGTCCCCCACTTACCAGCGACAGTCAATAGAGTGGATAAACGGTTCATATTTCTGGAAGTCTCAATAGCTCCAGAAGTAAAGACAACGATGGTGCCTACTGATAAAAGACCATCTGAGCCTGTAGGATGGCAATCAAAATACAGAGACCATATTTCACAGGTGCCGTTTATACGGAAAGGGGCCTGGTCCTACGGCCCAAAAAACAGGGACGATTCAGGTGGTGCACTGGCATCTATTCGCTTCAAAGAATCCGATCTTCTTATGATGTGTGAAAGCCTGAAAAAAGCACCTTATAGATTTGGACCTAAACCTGATAAACCGCACACACATCCAAACTTAGAGATACTTATATTTATGGGAGTTGATTGTAATGATTTGAGCGAGTTAGGTGGTGAGCTCGAAATATCACTGGGAAAAGAAATGGAAAGGTACCTGATTAACAAGCCAACGGTAGTTGTGGTTCCTGGAGGACTCCCACACAACCCCCTGACCATTACCAAAGTCAATAAACCCTTTATCTTAACGGATGTTCGCCCGTATGGCGTCGGGGATAGACGGCCGAGCTAATTTCAGTTATCTTTACAGGATGACATGAGAGTCACTCGTTACTTAGCTATGTCTGAACCTGTCTCTTAGAGTTTTTAGTTCTTGTTGTTTGTCAAATTCTTCCTGGGAAAGCGGTTTCAAGGACTGCACTACGTTGTTTTTTATCTCTATGGTGAACATTTCTCTGCATTTCCAGCACTTATACGGACCATTATAGTTCGACTCAATTAAAGAAAAACTTCCCTCGGTATCACATTTCGGACATTTAATTTTCATCATCATGTTTTTAACTCCTTCTAAAGTCGAAACCTTCCCTCTTTACTATATTTTCTGTCATAGTGTTGTCTTATTGTATCACCTTAGCAGATTCGAGGTAAGGGCTCTCCGCTAAGCATATCCAAAATGCGTGAGGTACCATACTGTGTCTTAATCACCACTCGACCAGGGTGCTCGCCACAAACTTTTCCGATTATCTCGGCTCTCTCGCCATAGGGATGTTTTTTCACCCTATTTAATATACCATCAGCAACTGTCTCCTCGACTATTGAAATGAGTTTGCCCTCATTAGCCATATATAGATAATCAAGTCCAAGTAATTCACAGGCGCCTCGGACTTCATCACGCACCGGGATAAGACTCTCCTCTATCTCGATGCCTACACCGGACTGTCTGGCTATCTCGTTAAGTGAGGTAGCCAGTCCACCGCGGGTAGGGTCTCTAAGACAGTTGATTTGATGAGATTCCTCAAGCATCTCGGCTACTAGCCGGTTAAGAGGAGCACAGTCACTCTGGAGGGTGGTCGAGAAGCTGAGTCCTTCTCGCTTACTCAAAATAGCGATACCGTGGTCACCCATAGTACCACTGACGATAATCCTGTTTCCCGGTCTGGCATTAGTTCCTGAGATATCTATACCTTGAGGGATGACGCCGATACCGGAAGTGTTGATGAATAATTTATCAGCATCGCCCCGGTTTACTACCTTGGTATCGCCGGCGACAATTTGAACACCAGCCTCTAACGCCGTCTGGCGGATAGAATCTACTATCTTTTCCAGCTCGGTGATTACCAAACCCTCTTCAATAATAAAGGACAGGCTTAAATATAGCGGTATAGCACCGCTCATTGACAGATCATTCACCGTACCACATACTGCCAGTTTACCGATATCACCTCCGGGAAAGAAGAGTGGACTGACGACATAACTATCGGTGGTAAAAGCCAGACGTCCCCAATTGTTGAGTTCAAAGACTGCTGAGTCATCCAGCTTATCCAGTACAGGATTTCCCAGCATGGAGATGAAACTCTTCTTAATTAAATCATGGCTAAGTTTGCCTCCACTGCCATGCGCCAGTAGAATTCTATCATTCATTGGTATCCCCGTAATGATAATAAGTGGCACAGCTACCTTCTGATGATACCATACAGGGACCTACCGGGTGTTCCGGTGTACATGTGTTCCTGAATAGGTTGCAGTCTAACGGTGTTTTAACGCCACGCAGAATACTGCCGCAAAGACAACCTTTAGTTTCTCGAACTGGTCCGAGATTGATGGGAAAATTAGTCTCAGCATTAAACCTCTGGTAGTTTTTCTTCAGTTTGAGTCCACTTGTTGGGACTGTACCTATGCCCCGCCAATCAGCGGTGCTAACTTCAAAGACGTTGTCCATCAGTTTTAACGCTTGTGTATTGCCTTCGGGCTTTACTCCGCGCCGGTAGGCTATCTCTACTTTGTATTCTTCTCTTTCGATCTGCTCCACCAGCATATCAATGCTGAGTAGTATATCCAGGGGTTCAAAACCAGAAATAACACAAGCAATGTCATAGCTATCTGGAATGAATTGATAGGGGAATGAACCTATAATGCTACTTACATGTCCCGGGCAGATAATGCCATTCAGCCTTATCTCACCCAGGTCGAGGATAGTTTTCATTACCGGCGGACAGAGCTTGTGGAGAGGCAGGAGAAAAAAATTGTTTATACCCTCCTGTTCAGCCTGTAAGACAGCGGCAGCGATGGTGGGGGCGGTGGTTTCAAAACCTATACCAATAAAGATGACCGATTTTTCCGGATTCTCACGGGCAATATAAAGGGCATCCAGCACCGAGTAGACTACTCTCACGTCACAGCCTTCGGCTTTAGCTACCTGCAGGCTGGAATAACTTCCCGGCACCCTGACCATATCCCCGAAGCTGGTAATGATGACGTCCGGGAGATGAGCAAGAGCAATTACTCTATCGAGGTCAACATTAGCGGTCACACAAACCGGGCAGCCTGGGCCGGAGAGCATCTCAATAGTCTCCGGTAGTAGCTGACGGATACCATGTCTAAAGATGCTGACAGTATGCCCTCCACAGAATTCCATCAGCCTAATTGGTCGTGTCGAGTGCCGGTGGATTCTGTCTGTAAGTTTTTTGACTAAATCGGACCGGCGGTATTCGTCAATAAATTTCAATTGGGTTTCCTTATTAGTCTAAAGAGCTTCGCTTAACTCCTTCAGCAGTGTGATGGTCTCTTCAGCTTCCTGTGGGTCAATTACATTGATAGCGTAGCCAGTGTGGAGAAGCACATAGTCACCAATTTTAGCATCAGGGGTGAGTTGAACACTGACTTTGCGACTAATGCCGCCGATATCTACTTCGGCCATATAACCATTTATTGACTTTATCAAAGCAGGAATCGCCAGACACATACTCTAATCCCCCAGTGCGAAATTAGCGATAACGACCTGTCCCAGGGAAATCCCCCCATCATTACACGGCACCTGCCGGTGGGTCAGTACTCTGAAACCATTTGACTCCAGTAGAGTAGTGGCTTTTCTTAATAATAATCGGTTCTGGAACACGCCACCACTAAGAGCGACACAATCGATACCGGTTTTATCTGAAATTACTTGACATAAATTAAATATAATTTTTGCTATGGTATTGTGAAATCTGGTTGATATTCTAGACTGACTTGTAGCACTTTGTAAATCACTAAAAATGGCTGAGAACAACTCATTTAGTTTTATGACACTAAGTCCGTTCTGCTCGACAATTGAGAATGGGTAATGACCGTTTTCATTTGGTTCATCATAGGCGAGCATCTCTAACTCAATAGCTGCCTGGGCTTCATATTCTACCTCACATCTTACCCCGATGAGGGCTGATACAGCATCGAAAAGACGACCGCAACTGGAAGTGATGGGCGAGTTAATTTTTCTCTCAATTTGTTTTTTAATAATTTCTATTTCGGTACTATTAATTTTGTTAAAAAAAGTCAGCTCTTGATTTAAGATGTCTTCTCCAAATAATGATAGTAGATAACCTATGGCAGTTCGATACGGTTTTTTTATCGCTAAAGCTCCGCCGGGTAGTCGCAAGTATTCAAAATACCCTGCTCTATTGAATCCTCGGTAGTCGGCGATTAAAAATTCCCCTCCCCAGATATTACCATCAGTCCCATAGCCGGTACCATCAAAAGCAACACCAATAACCGGAGTCTCCAGTCCATTGTCTACCATACAGCTGACGATATGGGCATGGTGGTGCTGTACTGGTACCTTTTTGATAGGGGAAATAGCAGCAAGTTGCTGAGCATACCTGGTAGTAAGATAGTCAGGGTGAAGGTCATAAGCTATAATTTCAGGTTCAATACGAAACAACTTCTTATAAAGGACAATAGTGTTTTCAAATTGTTCCATAGTCTTCAGGTTTTCCATATCACCGATATGTTGGCTTAAAAAAGCGTATTCGTCCTGACTTAAACAGAAGGTATTTTTTAACTCAGCACCACAGCCAAGTATCTTCCGACTATCAAATTTCAAACGG
>CAYOHA010000234.1:0-4688 GCA_964403625.1 uncultured Dehalococcoidales bacterium
GCTATACCTGGGATGATATTAGTTCATTTAGGGAGAAGAAAGTGATCGCTTAGGTGACCTGCCTCCCGAAAAGATATCCACCAAGTCCACGCGGCGGGAGATCAATGAGCTAAAGCGAGATAATGCCGAGCTCAAGCAGACAAGCCTGACCGCAGAGCCTGATGGAATGCTCAAACCTGGTCCTGTTCAAGGAGTTATCGCCGGACCGGGCTATTTCCGGGATTTCTCTTATTGAGTTCTCCGTGGTGAACTGGTTCTAGGTTCGTTCTATTAGCTGAATCTCAGTATCCGGATGGCTTGTCTTTTTGAATTCATCAGGATACTTTTTCATTAGTTCATCCAGATTTACTTTCTCTACTTCAACCAGGAAGCTACTACAAACCATACCTGTGGCATTCTTCGAGGTAGTGTTACGCGGCGTAATCGTGTTGATTGCACCTCCTCGATCAAACTCGCCGGGTATGATCGGGTCATACCTGGCGCCATGATCCATAGAGAGAGAGCCAGGCATCATTCTTTCGGAAACATAAGCCCCACCAAGTACCGCGCCTCTCTCATTGAATATCTTTACTATATCACCATTCTCTATCCCTCTGGCTGCTGCATCCGACGGATGCAGCCAAAGCGGTTCATATTCGTAACCGTCCGGCCCCATGATCTTACCTGTCGGGGTTTCATGGAACCACGTAATATCATCACACTGAGCGTGTACCCGCCAGCGACCATGGTTACTGATAATCAGCAAAGGATACTTCTTAGCCCGCTCACTGGTAATCCTTTCATCATGGCTTTCACCTCTTTCGATCCAGTGCGGTACCGGGGGTCTCTCGACATCATCTGGGAAGTACTTGGCCAGACTCTGGGAACAGAATTCTATCTTACCAGACGGAGTTTTCAGCGGGTGGTTGTCCGGATCTTCGCAGAATCCATGCATACCCGCAGGCTTGTTCTCCCAACCGTCTTCAGTAGGAATGACGAAGTACTCATTCTTCATGAATTCTTCGAAAGTAATCATTTTCTGTACGCCTGAATTATCAAAGATGATCTTTATTATCTCTTCAACTGACTTTCCACCCGTGTATTCCTTCAGTAAACCAAATCTCTCAGCAATCATGCAGACGATCTGATAATCGCTCTTTGATTCTCCTATCGGTTCGATACATTTATCTTCATGGAAGAAAGTATTAAACTGTCCGGAGTATTCGGTGCAGCTACCGATATCCTCTTCCTCGAATTTTGTATTAACCGGCAGGACGATATCAGCAAACAGACATTCGTTCTCCAACCACGGGTGCTGGGCCAATATGAACTCGATCTTCTGACTTCTCAAGCCTTTAATAAACGCATTGCTATCATTCCAGCACGTTATCCAGCAGGGAGAATCCGTCCATATCATATGTACTTCAGAGCATCCCCTCGCCGGATAAATATATTTCACAAACTGGTCTTCAACTCTTCCGGGGAAGGAAGCGTTTCCCCACCAACTGATGAGAGGATTCAGAAGGGCCTTATGGATAAGGTCCTTGGGGATATATTGCTTAGGACCGGGCAGATCCGGCTTTAATATTTTCTCCAGTTCTGTCCGCCCCCCAAGTAAACCGGGCAAGGCCTCTAATCCACTTGCTCCTGAAGTCCTAATCTTAACTTCCTGTTGATTCTCATTCCAGGTACAATGTGTGGGATCAATTTGTTGCAGGCTATAAGATAACCTTTGCATGCCCACACGTATCTTCCCAGGGGGCATCGGTGTGGTTCCAAATATTCCCCACTCAATCATCTTGGCCTGATGACGCCCTGGTTTACCTAATCCCTGCATCGCCAGTAATAATACTTCAAGCCGCCCGTTTTCAGTTGAATACGCACTCCTGATGCCAGGACCACCGTTGCCATGCATTATCGTCGTTGCTTTTTTCGCCCACTCCCTGGCCAGGGCTTTGATTGTCCACTCCGGGATGCCGCATTTGGGGGCTGCCCATGCCGGCGTCTTCGGAATCCCGTCTTCTTTCCCCAGGACATACTCCTCAAACATATCATAACCATAAGTGTGTGTAGCCACGTACTCTTTGCCATAGGTATCTTCTGTAATCCAGACATAGGCTATCGCTAATTGCAGTGCAGCATCCGTGCCAGGAAGTATCGGGATCCATTTATCAGCGTGTACGGCGGCTGCGTAGTTCAGGTCAGGGCTAATATAGACGCCCTTTATGCCCAATTCCGTAAACCAATAGGTAAGACAGCTGGCCATCTGCCCGTTGAATCCCCAGGGAGTTGTTTCCTGGTCACACCCCCAGAACAAGAGCAAGTCAGTATGGCGGGCGACATCGATCATTACATTAGTCTCCGGCGACATCTGTCCTACCGGTTCCATACCCCAGACATGCTTGGCACCATACGACCATCCTTCCCAGCTATCCGGGTTTCTCATCTGCAAAGTATAACCACCCAGCAATGATAAAAGTTTATTGGCAGCGCCGTGAGACATATGGATAGACTTTCCCTCTCCATGTATATCAGCCTGGGAAAGCACGGCTTCTGGCCCGTATTCCTTGTGTACTCTTTTTATCTCCCTCACAATAATATCCAAAGCTTCGTCCCACGAGATTCTGACGTAGCTGCTTTTACCCCTGTTTTCGGTGTTCCTTTCACCATTCGGATCCCAATCTACCCTTTTTAACGGATAGGGAATCCGATTAGCAGAATAGACCCGCTTTTTGTAGGCCAGGCCGAAAGGAGAAGCCAGTACTTTCATGCCTGGTTTAAAAGTCTTGCCACGTGCTTCCATCTTCCAAGCATTGAACTGCTTGGGATCATAGCGCCAATCGTAGTGTAAAGGCCTGATCCTGACGATTTTCCCGTCTTTAATATCTACGCAACATGGATATCCACTCTGGCCTCCGGAGAGGCTCATACCCTTCACCATAGTCTTTTGTTGCTTGATTTGTGCATTCGTCTTGGTTTCGTTTGGCATCCTTTATTCTCCTCGTCAATCTATATAAACTTCTCAGGCACGGACAATAATATAACTTACTTTTATGAGAATATAAACATACCGATTTATTGATAATTATATATGATATATACCAAATCTAACAACATATCACAAGTATTATTAGATACACTGTTATTGGAAACGAGTTTGTATTGCCCCTTTTTGTTTATCCGTAGCGGATGATAGTAATCACCTCTGGCAATCCCCTGATTTAGGATAGTCTTTCCAAAATTCCGACAACGCGACGGCCAACGAGGGAAGAGAGTGTTAGCAGGTCTCTGAAATAATGACTGCCTAGATAACCTTACATGGCTTCGTTTGTACTTTTCTACCTTTACCTGCTCCGTAACCACGTTCTCCATCATATCTTCCGGATCATGGTTGCGGCTAACGGCGTAAAATCATCACACCATCACGCATGACGAACCGGGGGTGTTGCTTAATCTTGTATAACGGTTCACCGGTACACTCTTCCTCATCGGATACCAGCGGCCGGAAGCGGCGGAGGTCTTTATACTTCTTCAATCCCTCGGCCAGGTGACTATAGAACGTCTTGGTGTAATCTGCGGATTTATCCACAATAGACCAGTCTATCTCAATAGCGCCGGTAGGACAGAGCTGCTCGCAGTGCATGAGCGCGCAGGGCCCGCAGGTCTGGTGATTGATTTGCGGTGAACCAGATAAATTAATGCTGTGCGTGGGACAGTTGTCCATGCAGATAGTGCATTTGGGATATTTGCATTTGGCGGTGTTCAAACTCGGCTTGAGCTGGTCTCTATCCGCTCGGGACATTTCCGAATCCTTAGTTGGGTCTTGAAGCTCCGACTCAGACAGCGCTCCATAGCGTTTGTCATACTGTTCTTTTCCCGGCAGCCGAGGAATTAGCCGTTTCTCCCCAGCAGCAATCTTCCGGCTGCGTTCCGCCATTTCCCGCCCGAAGTCCTTTGCATCCTGCAGGTCGATTGCATCCGGGTGACCGTCGGTGAAGTAGGGCTTGGGTATAGTAGGTATAAAAGCACTGCCGTACCAGTCGTTCCAGCCAGCGACCGTCAACCCCTTCTTCCTTAAAGCGGCCACTGTCCTGGCGATGTAGGCGCCGGCGAGCGTGCCGTGGGTACAGAAGCTAAAACCATATTTACCTTTTAAAGAAGGCCAGCTATTGATAAAATTTGCGATAACGGGTGGCTCCTGGAAGCCGAATACGGGAGAACCAATACCGATTAAGTCGTAGTTGAGGAGTTCCAGGGTGTCTACATCCTTCAAAGGGGCAATGCGGCTATCTTTGTCTATCTGTTTCAACCCCTGATAGATTGCCTCAGCGATGGCCTTGGTGTTCCCTGTCTGTGAGTAATAAATAACGATGCTTTTCACATGACGCCCTCTTTATATTTGCTTTGAGTTTATGATACAACTTTTCCGGTCAAGACACCTAATGTTAAGGTTCTTTTCTGAAAGGCGTCAAGTCCCGCTTGCCTATAAATAATAAAATAGTCAATCTTTTCTTCGTCCCCTGTTAAGGACACAATGTGGCTTAATGTTATGCCTCTGGAAACCTGCGTCCTATGGGTTGAACCCTCGATATAAGAAAAGAGGTACCGTACCTTAACTCGCCTAAGTCATGCGACTTGGTTGGTGTCTTGGGCAAGTGGACTGCACCCCTATGATTGGACAGATAGGGTTAGGAGGATTCGG
This sequence comes from uncultured Dehalococcoidales bacterium, assembly GCA_964403625.1. Taxonomy (GTDB): domain Bacteria; phylum Chloroflexota; class Dehalococcoidia; order Dehalococcoidales; family UBA2162; genus CAYOHA01. The sequence goes on from CAYOHA010000234.1 coordinate 4,682, forward strand.
TCAGGTG
>CAYOHA010000235.1:0-4647 GCA_964403625.1 uncultured Dehalococcoidales bacterium
CCACTGAGCTACGCTGGCATTTGCAGTAAAATCTCAAAAAATTGGCGACCAATTGGCGACGGAATTTCTCACTACCCGCACTAGATGTACCCTATCCAGCAACACCATAGCATCCGTTTTCATCCCCTCAATTATATGAGAGCAGGCATCCATTGTAAAGGCTGTGGTAGCTGTCAAAGGCGATCGCTAGCCCATTACGCTGTAGCCCTTCGTCTACGCTCAGGGTAAACTCAGCGGGAGCATCTCAGGGTGGGCGGGACTATATTCAAGAGCTCAATAATTCACTTTATATACCCCGCCTGCGAAGTGGGGTTTATTCATGTATTTCGTGTGAAGTTTTGTTGAGTTTATTTATATTGAGCATATCTGGTAATATTAAATTGATAATACTCATCGCCATTCTGTTTTTACCGCATGGAAATATCACGTCGTGATTTTATCAAAAACATACTGAAATTAGGGTCAGGGGCAATCATAGCAGGTGTCCTTAGCTCACTGATCGCCTGTGATGATGAACAGGAATCACCACTTCAAGATTCCAGCTCCAAAACGACGAAAAAGCCTTCACCTCTTCCCTCACCTCCAGATAAAGCTTATCTAGCAGTAGCTAGGGGCCAGGATCCGGAGTCACTGGTGAAAGCAGCCGTCAAGGCTCTGGGCGGTATTGAACGCTTTGTTAAAAAGGGTGATGACGTCATCATCAAACCCAATATTTGTGTCGCTTATCATACCTATGAATACGCCGCTACCACTAACCCGGATGTTGTCGGAGCATTGGTAAAGCTATGTGCTGGAGCTGGAGCTAGGCGAATTAGAGTGATGGACCAGCCTTTCGGAGGTACCGCCGAGCAAGCCTACGAGCAGAGTGGCATAGCTGAAGCTGTCAGAGAAGCTGGTGGCGAAATGGAAGTAATGAGCCCTATGAAGTTCAGAAAAGTTGCCATTCCTGATGGACGTGATATTAGCGAATGGCAGGTATATATTGATGCTCTTGAAGCTGATGTCCTGATAGATGTACCGATTGCCAAACACCATAATCTGGGCAGGTTGACACTGGGTATGAAGAACCTTATGGGACTTATCTTGAATCGCCCTGAGTTTCACTTCAACCTGGGTCAGCGCCTCGCTGACCTTACCAGCCTGCTAAGACCGGAACTTACGGTTGTGGATGCAGTGCGTATTCTTACCAATCACGGACCCACCGGAGGAAGTTTGGAGGACGTGAAATTGATGAATACCGTTATCGCCAGCCATGATATTGTGGCCGCCGATGCCTATGCAGCAACGCTTTTCGGACTGACTGGCATCGATATTCCGGCGATCCGCGCTGGCGCTGAGATGGGTCTGGGTACAACAGATCTCACAAGCGTGAAGGTTGAAGAAATCAATGTCTAAATAGAGAAAATCGTGGCGACTGACGCGTCAACAAAAAAGAAACAAATTCCCTCTCCCAAATGGGTATGGGCACGCCGGACTGTGCAGATACTGTTTCTGCTGGCATTTCTATTCCTGTTGTTGATTACTGTGCAGGGTGTGACTGGCCGGTTGCCTGGCTCCCTGTTTTTTCATCTTGACCCACTTATTGGCATAAGCTCGATGCTGGTTGGTCGTAGCTGGATTGCCCCGATGTCTCTCGGCCTAATTACCATTATTCTGTCAGTCGCTATCGGGCGTGTCTGGTGTGGTTGGATTTGTCCTATGGGTACGATTCTCGACTGGATTCCATCACGTCGCAACCGTAAGAATCCGGCCATATCTCCTACCTGGAGTCAGGGTAAGTACTTGCTGCTTTTTACCATTCTTATCGCTGCGGCACTGGGGAACCTGACATTCATTGTGCTGGACCCGATAACACTGCTGTCTCGCACTACTACCAGTATAATTTTCCCGGGATTTAACTGGACAATAAACGCCGTAGAGTCATGGCTTTACGGTTTTGAAGTGTTGCGTCCTGCTGTCACCTGGGTTGACGGTGCTTTACGTGGCTGGTTGTTAAATAACCAGCCTTTTTATCTGCTGAACATTATCCTTCTAGTGCTCTTTGCCGCTATTCTTGGACTCAACGCTGTACGCTCTCGTTTCTGGTGCCGGTACTTGTGTCCCCTTGGCGGGTTATTGGGGCTTATTTCCAGGATTTCACTTGTCCGTCACCGGGTAGACAATGAGAAGTGCGTCTCCTGCCGTAAGTGTTCTATACTATGCCCGACCGGCGCAATCAGGCCGGAAAGCAACTTCGCCGCCGATATTGCTGAATGCACAGTTTGCCTTAATTGTGTGGAAGGCTGCCCGACCAGGGCTATCTCTTTCAGTACGGCAAGAAAGGTTAAACAGCCACAAGATGAAACACGCCGCCAGTTCTTGTACTCGCTCGGTGCGTCAGTAATTATCGCTGCATTTTTACGTTTTTTCCCCGCTATCGCTAGAGCGGCTAACAAGCAAATCAGACCACCCGGAGCCAGCGAGGATAGTATATCTTCCCAGTGTGTTCGTTGCGGCGAATGTATGAGGATTTGCCCCACTGGAGTTATTCAGCCTAGCACGGCAGGTAACGCTACAGGGATCTGGACGCCAACTCTTAAGACCCGGTTGGGTTACTGCGATTACTCCTGTAACTCATGCGGCATCATATGCCCAACTGGAGCAATCCCTAACCTTCCGCTGGAGCAAAAAAGAAAGGTAGTGATTGGAGTTGCCAGGATAGACCAGACCAGGTGTATTACCTGGTCGGAGGAACGTGATTGCATTGTCTGTGAAGAGATGTGCCCTATTGCCGAGAAGGCAATAAGACTCGGAGGTGAGGGGCGGGGACGTAGCCCGGGAGAAGGCCGTCATCCCAGTGTGATAGAAGACCTGTGCAACGGCTGTGGTATCTGTGAGTACCAGTGTCCCGTCGCCGGTGAATCTGCTATACGGGTTTTCCCGCCTGATACCAACGATTAGCTAGAGTTGTCGATGCTATAACGAATATTATAGCTGACGGTTTTTGGCTGGAATGCAGGCCAGGATTTCTCTATTCTTACACGGATGTTGCTCCAAATTGTAGAAAGAAATTAGTCCAGGCTATTGACAAACTCGTGGAGAACGTTTATGCTCATATAAAAACAAGGAGGTGCTCAATGCAAGGATATTGTGTCAAATGTCGATCGAAAAAGGAGATGAGGAACACTAGGGCTATCACGATGAAGAACGGCAAGCCAGCCACTCAGGGCGTCTGCCCTACTTGTGGCACCAAGATGTTCAGAATCGGAAAAGCCTAGCAGAAACAATAATATAAAGACGGAAAGGCCGGGTGTCTATAATGGACATACCGGCCTTTTTCTTTATGACCAATATTTCAGCCTCCCCGCCTTTGTCAGCTTTTTGTCAGTTATTTTCAAGCTATTTTATAGCCCGTTGAAAGAAATGTGTCAATACAGGTCTGTATGTAGACGATAAAATGAAATCAAAAAGAATAAGGAGGTAAGAAATGAAGGTTCTGAAGAAAATGGTAGAAACAGTCGGCAGGGTGCTAAATACGGTGATCGGGGGCGATTTTACCAGACCAGTGGACGATATTCTGAAAAGATATCCGCGTTTGCCAGCCTACGGATGGATCTAAGGCAATATAAGATAGAGAGTAAACTAAAGGATTACCTCCCGACAAAACGGCACCAAATAGCAAAGAGGCTGAATATTCAATAAAAAGTATTCAACCTCTTTCTATTTTGACTTCTTTAATCTACCACCTGAAAAATGTCAGGCTCAGATGTATATATATGCTCTTAAAAGTTTTTAATATTTGCTTTATCCTACTCAACCGTGACTACTAAACCGTATGTCCACTCTGCTTTTGTGCCACCTTCCCACGGCTGGCTGTACTCCATTTTTATTTCAGTAGTCCCTATGGCAATCACTTCAAACGTCCATTTTTCTACGCCCGCAGCACCAACAACACCAGCTTCGGGTTCTTGAAATTCATAGTCTATTTCCTTCACTATGTTTTCTGTCGTAATTTCATATTCCCAACTGAAACCTGTTGACTGATTTGAACACAGCTCCAGAATAATTTTGTCACCGACTTCCATTACTATTTCACTACGGTAGTTCTTAACATTGTCAAATTGTTCGCAAGAAATTTCAACATTGTATTCAATCGAGGCTGCTGTACATGATGATGAAATTGAAAGTATTGTTATACACATAACGAGTAGCAAGAGTATTTTCCGTAACATTATATTACCTCCCTATCATTGCATTCCCTAACAAACTTTCTGAATAAACAATACATACAAACCACACGAATGTCAATGATAGACGAACAGATATTTCTCGATATATAAGTTATAGAAATGCCCCGGCAGAACCACCGGGGCACTTAATTAACCGTTTACAGGAATTTTTTTACCTGTGAGGAATGGCATCGTATGTTGAATTAAGGTCCAGTTGTTCCATCAACCGTACTACAGGCGTCCTGGCACCCACATCGTCCGCCATCTCCAGGGCAAGTCTCTTGTCCTTACTTCCCAGGTCTTCCGGCGGTTTACCTCCAGCTATCTCGGCAGGTGCCCTCACCGGCGGAGGGAACGGGCTTGGTCGTCCGACCCCCATCAGGACACGGCTGTTGCCGGTACTCAGGCTCATCGCTTTTTTCATTTTCTCCAGGTCCAG
>CAYOHA010000236.1:0-4641 GCA_964403625.1 uncultured Dehalococcoidales bacterium
GCTGTCGAGGAATTCAATCAGTTATTCCTAGAGAGGTTATGGGGCGATGGTTTGCCATTGGTACCACCTACTCAGGAGCGTGTTAAATGGATGCTTTCGGGAACGAGCCGTTCTCCGCAGGAAGTGATAGGTACGGTCAGTCCCAAGCAAGGAGTTGCTACTATCGAAAAGATAGCCATCAATGCAGTGATGGCAGGAGCCAAGCCAGAGTACCTGCCAGTGATAATTGCGGCGATGGAAGCCCTTACCAATGAAAAATATGACGACCGCCATGTCCTGCTCTCAGCAGGTTCTTTCATACTCTTAATAGTGGTAAGTGGTCCCATTGCCAAAGAAATTAAAATGGGTTACGGGATAGGCTTTCTGGGACATGGATGGCGAGCCAACAACACAATTGGCCGTGCCATAAGGCTGGCGACGATTAATATCGGACATATCTGGCCGGGACTGAACGATATGGGACTAACCGGCAGGATATCGCCCCATACCTTCTTTACCATTGCCGAGAATGTAGATCTCAGTCGCTGGGAACCATATCATGCTAATAGGGGATTTAAGGCAAACGATAGTTGCGTAACAGTAGCATCAATCGGTGGTTCCGGTCCAACGCAAAATTTCTACGGTGGGATGATTGGAACCTGGAATGCGAAGGATATTTTAGACAGAATAGTCGAAGATATATTAAGAACCGACCGCCGGGGATTTCCCATGTGGGGGAGTAAAGGCGTAGGTGCTATTCCGGGCTCAGGAGGAGGGAGTAATAACCATTATATTATCCTCTTCCCGGAGCTGGTCTCCGAATTTAAAAAGATGGGCTATAAACAGCAGGGTCTGCAAGAAGAAATTTATCAACGCGCCAGTATCAGGTATGAAGAACTCAGTCCGGCGGATATAAAAGGTATTCAAGGCGCGATAGAAATGGGTGTTATTCCGACAGATCGTAAAGCGGTATTCGAAGCAGCCCTTAAACCGGGAGGGAAAGCACCAGTAATGGTATCACCGGAGAATGTCCATTTGTTTGTCACCGGTGGTGCTCCAGGCTGTGCATTCTCTTTTAGCTATATGAGAATACCGCCATATAACTATACAGCCGTTATGACTAGGCTGATAACCGGAGCTACTCTGACCAAAGCCGGCACAACCGATATAAAGAAAGTCCCTTATGGAGCATAATATGACGTATACACAGCATGATAGCATTGTGAGATGGGATAAAAATGCTGTGTCCTGGCATAGGTTTTTTGGGGCAAATGACCTATCACGAAAGGATATATTGGACCCTATTATTCTGGAAACTTTAGGAGACATACGCGGCAAGCGAATATTAGATGCTGGTTGTGGGGATGGCTATCTGAGTAGAAAACTTGCCAGATTGGGGGCGACAATAACAGCCGTAGAGCTTTCACAAGGAATGCTCTCTTTTGCTCTTGATGAGCAGAAACGCGAGTATTTTGATATTACGTATCACAATGCTGACATCACGTCTCTCCCGTTTCTTCCTGACCGTTCTTTCGACGTGGTAATAACGAATAATGTTATCCAGGATGTTGAAGACTACCAGGAAGCCCTTAGAGAATTCAGTCGTCTTCTACAAAACGGTGGGACTTATCTACAGATTATTAACCACCCCTGTTTTTCAACACCCGTCTGGGGATGGGTGAGAGATGAGAATGGCAACCGACTGCACTGGAGGGTTGACTATTATTTTAAAAGAGGACCCTCTCTTTTACCATGGCGGTCTGAGACTGATATGGAGCCTACTATATCCTGGCACCGGACTTTAGGTGATATAGTCAACACTCTTATCTCCTATGGATTCCGGATAAAACAGCTGATAGAACCGGAGCCACCTGAGTCATGGTTAAATACCCATCCCCAAGCGTATGAAAGCGATAGCCGCAAACCAGACTTCCTGATTCTTGTCTGCACTAGAGAAGCACTATAAAAGAATTAGACCAACCTTGAAACATAAAAATTTGAAAGGAGTAAGAGAATGGCTGACTGGGATGCCATAATTATAGGAGGTGGTCCGGCGGGACTGACTACAGGACTATACCTTTGCCGGGGCAACTGGCGTACCCTTCTTTTAGAGAAAGAGACCTTCGGCGGATATATAATGAACGTAGAACTAATAGAGAACTATCCGGGATTTACTGAAGGTGTATACGGTTCACAACTTGGTATGGAGATGATGAACCAGGCAAAAAAATACGGATTACAACTAAAGAGAGCTGAAGTAACAGCAGTCCAGGGTTCTCCCAGTAGCAAGTGGGTTACGTGTGCTGATGGTACATACTACAATACACCGGCCTTAATCATTGCCGGTGGTACAAAACCAAAAAAACTGGGTGTTCCCGGTGAGGAAAAACTCCGCGGGAGAGGTGTATTTAGCTGTGCTTTCTGTGATGGGGGTGAATTTTTAGACCGCGTGGTGGCGGTGTGTGGTGGTGGAGACTCAGGTATTACCGAAGCCCTCTATATGACGAAAATAGCATCCAGAGTCATTGTCCTTGAAGTTATGCCTAAACTCAACGCTACCGCCATTCTTCAGGATAGAGTCAGGGACAATCCCAAGATGGAGGTCCACTGTGGGGTGAAGGTTGAAGCGATAGTCGGTGATGAGCAGGTTGAAGGAATAGAAATACTTGAAGCAGGGAATGACAGGCAAACCCTGAAGGTGGATGGAGTTCTGGTACATGTTGGACTCGACCCCAATACTGAATACCTTAAAGGCGTGGTGCCGCTGGACAACCAGGGGCAGATTATTGTCAATGGATGGATGGAAACAGAAATACCTGGCATTTTCGCCGCTGGTGATATTAGAAGCAACTCACCAAGACAGGTAACCGCGGCTGTGGGCGACGGAGCTGCCGCTGGTATGTCTGCCCAAAGGTTCCTACAGAAACTGCAATAAACCAGTTGATGCATTAATCCGTAAGTACGAGTCTGAAAGGATTTCCTCGATAGTGTCATTGCGAGACCATCCCGACATCGTCGGGAGGCAAAGCAATCCGGTTTGGTGGACTTAAATCAAGATTATTTATTAGCACTTCTTACATTTGTGACTCAATTTTTAATATCAAAATACCCTCTCCCCAGATTGCTTCGTCGTCCTTCACTTCGTGAAGGATTCCTCGCAAAGACGAATGTAGTTTCTACCTCAGAAAATCTACGGATCGAAGTCATATATAGATCAGGTCTATCTCTATCCAAGTTTTTTTAGTATCTGGTAAGTCTTATAACCACCGGAGATATTTCGGCAGTTGAATCCATTGAGCAGTAAAATACGACAGGCGTAATATGACCTTTTACCCTGTTCGCAGTAGACGAGTATTTCTTTACCCCGGTCCAGCTTGTCCATTGATTGCCGGAGAGAGCCAAGTGGTATATTGATGGCTCTTTCCTTATGTCCTTTATGAAATTCATCAGGCTCACGGACATCGAGGATAATAGACCCGGTCCGGTCAACATCATCCCAGTGAATAGTCGGAATATCCTGGCGCAGGATATTAGCAACTACCATCCCTGCCAGATTAACGGCATCTTTGGCAGAGCCAACCTGAGGAGCATAACATAGTTCGGCTTCCTCAAGGTCGTAGACTGTCGCTCCCATCTGTATTGCCATGGCAATTACATCGATTCGCTTCTCAACACCTGCTTCACCCACTGCCTGCGCTCCGAGTATCCGTCCGTCTTCAGTTGAGAAAATAAGTTTGATTGAGATTGGTTTTGCCTGAGGATAATAGTCGGCATGATCCTGGGGATAGAGATAAACCTTCTCGTAAGGAATCGTCTTACCCTGCTCTGCGTAGCGTTTTAGTGATTTTTCGCTGAGTCCTGTCGAAGCAATAGTCATACCGAATATCTGGCAAACGGCTGTATTTTGCACTCCGCGGAACTTCTGACTACGTCCGAAGATTGCATCGGCAGCGACACGTCCCTGACGGTTAGCTGGTCCAGCAAACGGTGCCAGGATCCATTCTCTGGTAATAAAATCCCTAACTTCAACAACATCACCGACTGCCCAGATGTGCTTATTGTTGGTCTGCATCTGGTCGTTGACTCTGATGCCTCCTAGTCCCCCGATTTCTAGTCCTGCCTCTCTGGCAAGCCTAGCTTCCGGTCTACTACCAATAGCCAAGATGACCATATCACCAGTTGCTTTATTACCTGAAGAAGTCATCACCTCTATCTTGATATTTTCATTATTACGCGAGAAACCGGCCACTGGAGAACCAAGACAAAGATTGACACCATTAGCCTGCAGTTTTTCATGCACCTGTACCGCTATCTCCGGATCAAAAGTCGGGAGAACCTGAGGCAACATCTCAACGATTGTCACCTTTACTCCAAGTCTGGTTAGGTTTTCAGTCATCTCCAAGCCAATGAGTCCTCCACCGACCACGACCGCCTCTTTTACATTGCCTTTTGTAATCCAGTCTCTAATCAGCTGAGATTCTGGAATATTCCGTAAAGTAAATATCCCGGCTAGGTCAATGCCCGGCAATTGAGGACGGACTGGCTGAGAGCCGGTGGCAAGCACGAGTGAATCGTATTGTTCTCGATAAATCCGCCCGGTTTGCAGTTCCTTCACTACAATCTCGTTTTTATCACTATCAATTGCCTGAACCTCGCTAAGTA
>CAYOHA010000237.1:0-4597 GCA_964403625.1 uncultured Dehalococcoidales bacterium
CTGTCATCACAAATGGCTGCGTTTCGTACTGGAAAAATCGAAGGGATTACAGTAACCTGGGAAAATTTTAAAGAACTGCAGAGGACTATGAGCTATGAGTTTGAGTATGTTCAAACCTATGGCGCAAACGCCTTACCGACTGGCAGAGAGGACAAAGACCTTCCCTTCAAAGATGTAAGGGTGAGGCAGGCGATGAATCTTGCCATTGATAAGGTGGCTATATTGGAAGACTACTATGAAGGATATGGCTCTCTACTAGGCTGGCCTTACTACGATACTCCTGCATTTAAGGATCTATATATTCCGATGGAGGAACTACCGCCATATGTCCAGGAACTGGTCAAAGGCGGAAACCCGGAAAAAGCGAAACAGCTTCTAGCTGAGGCAGGTTATCCCAACGGTTTCAGGACAAGAATTTACTCGAGCTCAGCCCAAGCTACAGACTTTCTCTCCATAATAAGAGAGCAACTACTACAAGTCGGAATTGATATGGAAATCAAGCAGGTCGAAGGTTCCGTATACTATGGTATGGAACGGGGCCGGACTTGGGAGGAAATGTGGTACAAAGCTACCAAGCAGTATTTCCTGCCCCACTATATGTTCGAACTTCGCCCAGAATCCAACGATTGCGCTTCGTACTTTGAGGACCCGAAAGTCAGGGCTGTTCTAGCGACCATTAACAAATATCTCGCTGTAGATGACCAAGCATGGCGAGAGGATTTGAAGAACATCACACCATATCTGCTAGAGCAATCCATTGCAATATGGCTCCCGGTAGCTTACAAGTATATCTGCTGGCAACCGTGGATTAAAAATCACAATGGTGCTGTCCAACTGGGTGCAATGCTTCCTTTCCATAATTGCTACTATATCTGGATCGATACTGATCTTAGGAAGACCATGGGTTATTAAGTCTAATATTTCATTAAGATGTTAGATATAGGAAAAGGGGCTGGAGGGCCAAACCTTCCAGCTCTTTTTTCATGGCTTATACTTACTAAGCTAACATTGATGGTACATAAATCACAAATTTGCTTTTATTGTGACCCAACAATCCTCGGTTTTGTTGTTCAACTCGGCATACCGAACAATAATTCATTAGGGTAAAATCTAAGAATTAGCTATTATGTTGGTAAACATTAGTGGGACAGGTAGAAATAGTCAAAAGTAACAAGAGAGTCTTTGCATTGGTAGGATCTCTAATAAGCTAACCGTTTTTAGTTTGAAGAGGGATGCTAATCCTTGAGAAATATCAAACCCGACTTTACTCTCGTAGCTTTACTCTTACGTCACGATTTAGTATTTCCTTATTGTCCGTTGATTTACCACCTTCTGCCTCCAGGAAAACCCATACCGGGTGAGCCTATGGTGGTTATAGTACTTGAAATTGTGAAACTGGTAACTTTATCACCGGCAGTGTATTTCCCACCGGTATATAGACTATCGTTAACCGCACCGGTTGAGCTACCTCCTGTATAGGCCACATATGTAACTCCTTTTGTTAGTTCGGGTGAGGATAACACTATTGACTGATATGTTTTTGTTGGCGAAAATGTGATAACTTCTTCGCCGTCTTCGGTTTCAACATGAAATACAGTATTGGCTGACTTCGATGATGAGAGGTTCACCATTACTGAATACTGGATGGATGATATGCTGGGTGCTTGTGCCATACCGGAGCTACCTACCGCAACAAGAAAACCGCCATTGATTTCACAAACGCCATAATAGTCCAGAGCTCCGTTATCATTGGCTCTCGGACCGTTAATAATTACAAAACCTCCAGTCATATTGATTGAACCGTTAATATCGAGACCATCACCAGTAGCGTCAATTGCTATATATCCGCCATTTATATAGAGGAAGTTAGTAATTGAGGAGGGGTTTTGTTCCGGCATGTTTTGACCTGGAAACCCAGGCATAAAGAACCCATCATTAACGCCAATAACGTTAATTCCATCATCACGTGCAACAATGAAAATACCACCGTCGTTGAGCGTAACGATAGCGCTTTCAAGACCCTCATAGCATTTATTAATGTGAATAGTTCCATTATTGATTTCTAGGGTGGAATCTGAATGTATACCATCATCTCCAGAGGCGAGGGTGATATTTCCACCGTTTATCGTTAAGCTGTCATTAGAATTGATGGCATCATCAGAAGAATCTATATTGATAGTACCGCCCGTAATTATTACATCAACTCCGGCCTTCAAACCTTTAGCGCTAAAGGAAGGAGTATTGACCGCCGGGTTATTTCTCCCGGCATTTCCGCCCCTAATACTATAACTTCTTATATTGTCACTGCCGCCACCAGAGGTTATAGTAATATTCCCTCCAGTGATTATGAGGCTGGTTTCTGCCTGAATGCCGTCCTCTCTGGCGGTGATATCTATTGCACCCCCTTCAATATAGACAAATCCCTTTTCTAAGTCCTCATTGTTGGTGGATTGCATTCCGTCACCACCTGCATTCACGGTGATGTTCCCATCCCTGATAGCGATGGAGTCTCTACCCTTAATGCCATCGTTTACGGCGTTTACATTGATATTACCACCGGTAATTTTAAGAGTATCTTTGCTTTGTATTCCGTTGTTGTAGTTAGCCTTGACTGTCAGTGAACCGTTACCGCTAATGGTAAGGTTGTCCTTGCTGAAAATCGTCGCATTAGGCTCGTCCGGATCTCCATCCTCAAAAACGTAAGAAGCGCCATCTGTTATATAATTGTCAGTGCCCTCTGCTAAGGTAATAACTGTTTTTTTTGAATTGATAATAAAAACAGGGGCGCTTGTAGAACAAGTTATATTTACTCCATTAAAAATGAGTTTTACAGCTCTCTTGTCCTTGGTAATTACCATTATCTGCCCATCATTCAGAGTACCGCTTATGCTGTATGTGCCGGCAGATACTATGGTAATTTTTTTACCATCGACTATTGCGCCGCGTCCGTCAAGGGTTATTGTATCACCTCTTAGTTCAATATAGGATATTTCGGTATTGCTCGAGCTTGAATTCATATCATCACTATCAAATGACACAGAGATTCTGGATGCTAACATAGCATTTGCTGATTCAGCTCCACCTTCGGAACAGGCAGTAAGGGGGAAGATAAGAGCCAAAGCTAACACATATGTGATAATATTTTTCATAATATATCTTTACTCGTATTAAAATCTTGACGTTTTCATCCGATCTAAATTAAAACAATTTTGTATACTACATATTGTCACTTGTAGACGTAAACCTCAACCTTAATTGTTCCAGAAAGCTGATTACTAATTATATTTCCATTTCAGGGTTTATTATACTTGATAATTATTAAGAAATGATGAAAACAAGACCGGATTTGCCATATATTAACCAATAGCCAATAGGAAACGACTGGAGTGAACCCCTGAGACTGGACACAATAGGTTAGGAAGATTAGGAAGGTCTGGTAGGGTCAGGTATAATACTGGAAGGAGAAAGGACCTTGCCATGAGGAATCAAAGAAGTTACAGTTTAGAGTTCAAGCGGAAGGTTGCGGATTCACAAGACTTCCTATAACCCGGATAGAACTTGCAAATATATCAAAAATTACTGTAAATTATTAGCAAAATAATTAATGGAGCAACAAAATGGCAACAACGAAGAACGATGTCGTGTACAAATGTCTCAATCCTACCGGGACACAAATGCCGGTAAAAACGTTCCCCCTGGCGCCGCGTCTCGATACTCTTGACGGCAAAACCATCCATATGAGTATCTGTGGCGAACAGGATATCTGGTACTACCTGGAGAAAAAACTGAAAACCGATTATCCCAACATTAACTGGACAGCAAAGAAAAGGTATCACATCGTCCCGTTACAGCTTTCGGAAGAAGAGATGAAGACCACAGATGCGGTGATACTTGGGGTTTGCTGGTGACACGGCGCTGTAAATAGGCAGTTGCCTTATTTAGCAAGCCTTGAGAAAGCGGGAATCCCGACGGTATTAGTAAATTACGCAGAAGAGACCGGAAAAGTGGAGCATGATAGAACGTTATATGGTATCCCCAAGCTGCGATATTTAGAAGCCTCGCGTAAATCTGTCGGAGGGGCTAGCGAAGCTGATATACTCGTGCAACCTATACTCGAAGCCCTGACCCGCACTTTAACCGACGAGGAAAAAGAAGGCGGTAGATGGTCACCGCGTGAGCCCAGAATACTTTTTGAAGGCACTCTCGAAGAGGCTGAGGAATTCTATAACCAGACAGAGAATATCTCCGGTATACTGAATGCTCCTTTTTCCAGGTACACGGACGGCCTGCCGGTTGTTATACCCACAGAAGAACGGGTGGCCGCGATGCTTAAAGGTACCAGCCACAAACCCGATGAAATAATAACCCTGAAGCGTGATATGGAACAAAGGGGATTATCAGCAGTAGACGCGGTAATCAAGAGAGAAAAGGGAGAGGTTATCAGGTTCATGCCCATGTACCGCACGGCTACGGTAGAGCAAGTTGCAGTCAACGCCGTGATGGCCGGATGTAAGCCTGAGTACCTCCCGGTAGTGCTGGCTATTGCCGAATCAGGAGGTGGCACGGGTGATGGTCGTGGCGGAGGAGGAGCCTTTAT
>CAYOHA010000238.1:0-4592 GCA_964403625.1 uncultured Dehalococcoidales bacterium
CGCACTTGTGACAGGCGCCTCACGGGGCTTAGGAAGAGCAGTTGCCCTAAAAATGGCATTTTATGGTGCTAGCGTGGCAATAAATTACGTGTCCAATGATGATGAAGCAAATAAAGTTTGCAAAGAAATCGTAGAGATGAAAAGCCGGGCGATGCTGTGTAAGGCGGATGTATCTGAAGCCGGAGCAGTCCGCCAGATGACACGCCAGATTGTTAAAGAGTGGGGCAAGATTGACATCCTGGTTAATAATGCCGGAATCGTCAGGGATGCTCTTATCCTCAGAATGCCGGATGAGTATTGGGATGAGGTATTGGATACTAATTTACGCGGTGCTTATTTGTGTGCAAAATATGCACTACGATCAATGATGGACCAGGGCTGGGGCAGGATAATAAATATCGCTTCGCTAGCGGGTATAGTCGGTAATGCCGGTCAGGCTAACTACTCGGCGGCAAAAGGCGGTATGATAGCACTAACTAAAAGTCTGGCAAGAGAGACTGGTCCTAGAAATATTACCGTAAATGCAATCGCTCCGGGCTTTATAGTTACCGAGATGACAGATAAATTACCTCAAGAAGCAAAAGATGCTATACTGGCACGTATCCCGCTGGGACGCTTTGGCATAGTTGATGATGTAGCAGAACTGGCAGCCTTTCTTGCCAGTGAGCAGGCAGGCTACATCACCGCTCAAGTCATCAGTGTTGATGGTGGTGTAATATAAGGAGGTCTAATAATGGCTAAAGTAGGTATTATTACGGATTCTATCGCTAGTTTAACCCCAGAGCTTATCAAGGAGTTTGATATAAGAGTTATTCCTGTTCCTATTAATATTGATGGTAAGTCCTACCGTGATGGAGTGGATATCACTCCGGATAGTTTCTGGAAAATGTTCCCGAATATAAAAGAGCTTACTACCGGTGCCCCGGCACTAAATGAGTACACAAAGGTTCTCGATGACCTGAGTAAGACAACCGATAATATAATCTGTATCTTTGTGTCTGCAGGATTGAGTGGTATTACTGAGGTGGGTATTCAGGCAGCGGACCTGTTAAAAAAAGAGAAGCCTGGAGTCAATATAGAGGTTCTTGATAGCCGGACTGCTGCTGGCTCGCAGGCTTTTCTAGTAGAAGAAGCTGCTCGTGCATCACGGGCAGGTAAGAATCTGAAAGAGGTTGTACAGATTGTAAAAGATATGATTCCCAGAGTTAAATTTATTACAGTAATGGATACCTTAAAATACCTCATTAAAGGTGGGAGGGCACCAAAAACAGCATATATGGGTGAATTATTCCAGGTAAAACCCATAATTGGAATGCTTAACAATACCGGCCTGGTCGAGAACTTGGGACGGGCAAGAGGTAAAGATAAAGCCCTGGCAAAGGCTCTAGACATTATGGAAAAAAACATTGATACCAGCCGACCTATAAAAGTAAATGCACATTATACCAATTCGATTGAAGATGGTGAAATCTTTAAGCAAATGGTCACGAAAAGATTTAATTGTTCTGTAGTTTATTTTACACCATATACACCGGTAATGTCCGCCCATACTGGTCCGGTAATTGCGGTCTCTTTCTTTTCTTAAGTAAGATCAGGGAGATAAGCCGTTACTACTAAGAGATGATAATGAAAAAGAGAGTAACTCTTAACGGGAATGACTTAAGAGCCATGTTGACTGCCGGCACTGGTTGGCTAGAGAAAATCGTTCCCGATATTAATGCTCTAAATGTCTACCCTGTACCGGACGGTGATTGTGGCTTAAATATGCTGCTCACCATGCGTGCCAGTCTAACCGAAGCCGCCAAACTTGATAATGATGCAAGTATCTCTTCAATTTCTGAAGCTATAGCTAAAGGTGCGCTGATGGGGGCGCGGGGAAACAGTGGGGTTATCCTTTCACAGATGTGGCTCGGGCTTTTTAGGGGAATGAAAGCAAAGGAAACAGTCGATGCTCAAGGCTTAGCCAATGCTTTAGAGGAAGCTTCAAGAGCGGCTTATGGAGCGTTGAGTCACCCTGTTGAGGGCACGATTTTAACCGTAATGAGAGAGGCAGCTTCAGCAGCGATAGAAGAAACATCAAGTACTGAGGTAAGCCTTGTGTCAGCAATGGAAGCAGTGGTTAATGCCGCCAGAACTGCGGTGAAAAATACTCCTAATCTACTCCAGGTACTGAAGGAAGCCGGGGTAGTTGATGCCGGTGGTCATGGGCTTTATACGTTATTAGAAGGGGCTTTACTCTATCTCAAAGGCGATATGGATAACCGGTTTCCCGAGTTGTTTACAACCAGGTCGCCGCTGGAAGTTCGAGTATCCCAAGTACAACATAAGGAAGAACCCTATGGTTTCTGTACGCAATTCATGATTAAAAGTTATAACCTTGATATAGCCAGGGTCAGAGAGACTATTACAGATATGGGGAAATCCCTGATAGTAGTTGGGGACTCATCGACAATTAGAGTTCATATCCATACTCTGACGCCGGATGAAGTTATAAAAGTTGCTTCATCTTATGGTACGCTCGTTGACGTAGATATTCAAAATATGGACGAACAGCATATCGAGTTCCTGGTGTTGCATCAGGAGAAGATGACCAAGCTGGGTACCGCAATCATTGCTGTAGTCAATGGTGACGGTATGGTTAATGTTTTTTCTGACCTGAATGTCTCGGCTGTTATTCCGGGTGGGCAGACAATGAATCCCAGTACCATGGACATACTCCAGGCAGTTGAGAAAGTAATTCCTGACAATATTATCTTGTTACCCAATAATAAGAACATTATTCCTACCGCATCTCTCGTTAAAGCTTTGACTAAAAAGAACATCAGGGTAATACCTACTGAGACAATTCTCCAGGGGATTTCTACTCTTATAGCCTTCGTTCCTGAAGATGATTTCGAGACCAATGTAGTAGAGATGACAAAGGCAATGAACACTGTCAGAACAATCGAGATAACGTTCGCTACCCGAACAACCCGGGTAAATAATATAAGCATCAACAAGGGAGAAATAATCGGTCTTCTAGACAATGAATTACTCGCTGTCGGTGATAGTTCCGAGGCTGTTATACTCCAATTGCTAAACCTTATTGATATGGAAAATGCCAGTATTGTTACAATGTATTACGGCAAAGATGCAGATGAGTTGGAGTCGAAGAAGCTAAACAGCAGGATCAGCGAATTATACCGGGGGCTTGAAGTAGGGTTGGTGAATGGAGGTCAGCCCAGTTATGTATATATTATATCCGTCGAATAGCCGGCAGGAGTGTTATGCAGAGAAATATCTCGCTGAAAGAACTTATTAATCTTAGTGGTAAGGGAGTAATCGTGACCGGTGGTGCCCGGGGCATTGGTTTAGCTATTTCGCGTAGGCTTACTGAAGCCGGAGCCAAAGTACTGATAGCCGATATCAACGTCAGGGAAGCAACAAAAACGGCTGATGAGTTCAGTTCTCAGGGTTATGAGGTACCGATCATTAAATGTGATGTGACCAAAGAAATAGATGTAAAAAAGATGATAGCTGGCGCTGTTAAGAAACTCGGTAACCTAGATATATTGATTAATAATGCTGGTGTTTATCCCAGGAAGCCTATCGTGGAAATGACAGTAGAAGATTTCGAGAGCGTAACTACGGTAAACTTGACTGGTACTTTTCTTTGCAGTCGGCACGCGGCTGAGGTAATGATATCAGCTAAAAAGGGTGGCTGTATTATAAATATCGCTTCAATTGAGGCACTCCATCCCTCATCGACCGGGATGTCTGCCTATGATGCCTCAAAAGGTGGGGTATTAATGCTTACTAAGAGTATGGCGCGAGAACTAGGCCAGCACGATATTCGTGTAAATGCTATTGCCCCGGGAGCGATCAAGACTCAGGGTATTTTTTCAAATATCAGAAGTTCAGCAGACAGGTCTCAGATAAGAGAATTAAAGTCTTTCTTGTCTCGTATAGCTTTGGGCAGGATGGGTGATGCTGATGACATAGCCAGGGTTGCCCTGTTTTTAGCATCAGACCTGGCTGGTTACATTACTGGCGAAATGATTGTGGTTGATGGAGGCTTTCTCATATCGTAATATCACTAACAAACTATGTAAATCTTATCGTTGTTTTTGTTAGAAAAGAATGCAGCCCGTCCATGTAATTTTTTTTTCATGGAACTCACTATCGAGACCAAGTTTATCCAATAGACCTACAACATCAACAGCCATAGCTTCCAATGACACTCTTGCTTTGTCAGGATATGCGCAAGGTTCATTAGTTTTGACTTTGCAGGTATTACATAAGCCACAGTTGCCACCAATCATTCCCCACACTTGATTAAGCCCTTTTTCCTTTAAAAATTCCTCAGCCTTGAGTATCTTGTTGTGAAAATCTATCTTAGTCTGTATAACCCCATCCTTATTGCCCTTAACATCTATTTCTTTTGAATATTGCAATAGTAAACCTTGTCGAAACTTCTTGAGTTTGTTTTTAATCTCCTCCAATGAACCAGCGTAAGGTGGGCATGTGTAGTTGATGCCATAGTTCCCGCACTTATTTTCTAGACAAAAGGCTCTTATACGTTCTTCAGGAGCTAAAATATCAGGGTCAATTTC
>CAYOHA010000239.1:0-4585 GCA_964403625.1 uncultured Dehalococcoidales bacterium
CCTCCATTACGCCACTGATTGAAAATGTACCCTCCAGGTACGTTAGCCTCGATAGAGTAAATACCATCATCTACTTCTGTATAGTCTAAATTATAGTAGACTTTGCCATTAAAAGTGATCGAACCTACTATACCAGGGTATGTATAGAAAATTACTTTATGAGAGGGAACCTCATCATTATCAGTAATGGTTACGTTATGAATGTTTGGCGTACCTTTACTGGCATTGGTAGGAGTACCCATGGTGATGATAACGGTCTCATCGGTCTCATATAGAGTATCATTGATTATATTGACGGTAATATTGGTCGACAGTGACCCGGCAGGTATGGTTATTGGACTGGCAGTGATAGTGTAGTCACTTCCCTGACTGGCAGTACCGGTTACAGTATAGGGAACGGTAACATCGACACCGGAAACCTTATCCAGCTGAGCAGTAACAACCGTAAAACCAACACTTTCTGCTACGGTCTGATTGTCTGAACTGAACGATACCACGGGCTTATTAGAAACATCATTATCGGTAATAGTAACAGTATGCACATCAGGCGTACCTTTACTGGCATTAGTAGGAGTACCCATGGTGATGATAGCGGTCTCATCGGTCTCATATAGAGTATCATTGATTATATTGACGGTAATATTGGTCGACAGTGACCCGGCAGGTATGGTTATTGGACTGGCAGTGATAGTGTAGTCACTTCCCTGACTGGCAGTACCGGTTACAGTATAGGGAACGGTAACATCGACACCGGAAACCTTATCCAGCTGAGCAGTAACAACCGTAAAACCAACACTTTCTGCTACGGTCTGATTTTCTGAACTGAAGGACACGGTGGGCTTTTCGGGAACAAACGTTTGTACCATCCGAAGCATCCCATTACCAGAGACATCGCATTTAGTAGAAGCCTGGTTAGTGTTATCAACAGAGATAGAACCCACAGTCTCCCAACATTTAAAAGTGTAATTATCAGCCGGTTGAGCCAGGATGTTATAGGTTTGTGCAAATACAGAAGCTGATTCACCGTCAAAATAGGTGTTACCAGCAAAATTGATAGAACCGGTATCTGAAGGTGATGTGTCAAAAGTAACAGTATATGGTGCACAGGCAGATACTGGCAGGCCCGGAGTAATGGTTAGACCGGATGCTAGTGTTGATACCAGCATCATTAGTACGTTAATTGAGCAAAATATTTTCATAAGAATGGACCGATGTAACAACCACTTCGCAGCTTTCATAAGATTTACCTCGCTAAACACTCATTTACTAAATAATGGGGCAAAAGTACCAAAAAACAAAAAACCAGCCTTAAGATTATTAAGGCCGGTTTCACCACTTGCTCCCCGCTGCCCAGGTGACCAAATACAAACAGCGGTTCATTGCTTCCTTGATTATTAGTTTACTTTATTAACTTCTAGTACAACTCCTTTCAAAAGAACACTTATCTATACTGCAATCCTGCTGACTAGACCATGGATAACAACATAATGATATAGTAAAGCGGTGCCATTAGTTATTTCATCTATATTCTCTATATTGTTTGTCGTATAGACCTGCTAAAATCCCTCACTTCAATTATCGTCACCTGTATCGTTAATAATCACTATCAACTATATCACCGCCAGGTAGCCGATTCTGTCCTCGTATTATACACAAATAAAGATAAAAAGAGAAATCAACTGTGTGAGATTGTTTAGCTCTACTGCGGGGTATCAAGATTATTAGGTACCGATGACCCTTCATCAATAAAATCTTCTTATTATCAGGCTTTTCCCCCGTAAGTACTATTACCAATTTTTTCAGGAATCGTGACTATTTAGCTATATATAAGAGGTTTGACCGTGATTACGATAAGTGTTGATGGGTATATTTCAACACAAAGAATGGTGGTTGAAACTAACCGGTTTAGTAATAGGAATATGTTTAATAGCCGGGGTACTTCATATATTAAAGAGTGGTAATGTTCTGGATCAAATCTCTGAAATATCAGATATTGCTTTTAATAATGAGACCCTAAACACTAACCAGGTAAATTTATATGGTGAAACAAATGATACCAACTCATCCGAATATTGCCTGAATACCTTGCTTGACCCCTTATATCTTAATAATCCATACATAGAGCAACAGTGGTCTCTAAATAGGATCAAGGCAGCCGACTTATGGCGAGTTACTGGCGGTAATAGTGATATCACCGTAGCTATTCTTGATACCGGTATCGATAAAGACCATGAAGACCTGACAGGTGTCGTAATAGCTGAAATCAACTTCACCGACTCTCCGACAGTAGATGATATTAACGGACACGGCACTCACATTGCCGGTATCATTGCCGCCGTAAACAATAACAAAGGTATTGCCGGTTTAGCTTCCGGTGTCCATCTGGTGAATGTCAAAGTGGCTGATGATGCCGGACGATGCCAAGCTATAAACGTAGCCCACGGTATCATTTGGGCAGTAGACAATGGAGTTCAGGTGATTAACATTAGTCTGGAGCTGGTAGAACCATCAGCAGACCTGGCCGAAGCGGTGGAATACGCATGGGATAAGGGAGTTTTAGTGGTAGCAGCGGCTGGTAATAATACAAATGATATACCGGTCTACCCTGCTAGGTATGAAAATGCTATAGCAGTTGCGGCTCTGACGATAGACGATTGTCTGGCACCACTATCCAATCATGAAGTATGGGTTGATGTGGCTGCTCCAGGTATGAATATCTTCTCCTTATTACCAAATAATAGTTACGGGTATAAAACGGGGACATCATTTGCCACGGCTCATGTCAGTGGACTGGCCGCAGTACTTTTTAGCATAGCCATTGATACTAATGGTAATGGTCGTGTAAATGATGAAGTTAGACGCGCTATTGAGAATAGTTGCGATAGAATAAGCACCGAAGGAACAGGTAACGGGCGGATAAATGCAGCGGCGGCTTTAGCTATGATACTTTAGACTATTTCTATTTTTTCGACTACAATGTTCTAACTCTTGATGTATCTCTTTAAGTAATTACAAAAGACTAATAGGTTCAAACAATTCCGAGTGCCTACGTCAGCCGAACAACGAAATCCTCTGAAGACTCAAATAAAATCAGTCTTGTTGACAGAACCATCAAAGCTACCTATAATTCTGCCTAAAGAAACAGCTATTTTTTTCCCAAATAATAAAAGTTATAGTCACGGCTATAATTCAAATGGTAAATCACCAATAAACTATTTTCCAGATTATCTATCGATCCAACCACATAAGAAATAAGAGAAATGGAGGGAGAGAGTATGATTGAAGGCCTCTCACATGTCGGTCACATAGTCAGGGATATGAATAGAGGAATAGACCTTTACACCAGGATATTCGGACTAAAACCACAGTCGAATAATATCACGCAAATCCCCGGGGGTAAGGCTTTTATGATCCCTATTGGCAACAACTCTATTGAACTTATCGAACCTACTGACTCCGAACATAGAGTAGGGCAGTTCCTGGAGAGACACGGCGAAGGCTGGTTTCATATTTCGTTCCAGGTTGATAATTTACAAGCTGAAGTCCAATCATTAAGGCAACAAGGGATAATTGTGGAAGACCCTAGAGAAATTACTACCCTACCGTCCAGACCAAGAATTGCTTTTATCGACTCTAAATCAGTCTACGGAGCGATTATTGAGCTTGCGGAAGAGCGGCAAGCTCGCACAACAAAGCTTTAATAAAAACATATAGCGATAAAGGAGGCTAATATGATTAAGGATGTCTTCATACTGAACTCTGCTGACCTCCCGAATGAACTACCCTCATTTGAGAGATGGTACCTACGCTACCATGCTGCAGAAGTTATGTCCAACCGAGGTCCATTACTGGTCCGATTTATCGGCTACCGGCCTCTTCCCGTAATACCGGAGGCTTTGCCTTACGGTTACTACAACCTACGTGTCACTGAGGCCTGGTTCCGCAGTGTTGAGGAGAGACCACCGATGGTGATAGGAAGACCGAGTGGAATTTTAGACTACAGATGGCAGGCTCCCTGGATGAAATCCAGGTTGCCCACGGAGCAGGGTCCCAGACCTACACCTGGGGTATCGCTTACAGTTTCTACCCAGCCTACCGAGGTATTTCTAGGCGGTAAGTTCACTGCCGATGAAAAGGCTATCCTTCGCTGGTATACCGCCACCAAATATCCGAAGGGTGTCCCTGTTGAAGAAGGTGAAGATTGGTTCCTCAATATCCATTCAAAGGAAGTATTAAAACAGCCTGGACTCACGGCATACTTCAGCCACCGGGCTATCGATATGCCAGGGCGTCCTTCTCCATGGCACCGGCTAACTGAACAGTGGTATGAGGACTTCAATGGCTGGCGGCAGTCAGTGATAGATACACCCCCGAAGTACACTAAGCCGCCCTGGGCAAAATACGACAATTATCCCTTCCTCGAGCCATACATTGATTTTGTCAGCACCTTTCTTATGGAAAGACCAGACCATGATTATTTAAAAGAGGCGACTCCCTATCCTTAACTATATAGTTTCCTATTTTTATTTCGATGTGAGTCGATTTGACAAAAAATATTATAACGGTATATAACTCGTTAGTATTT
>CAYOHA010000240.1:0-4556 GCA_964403625.1 uncultured Dehalococcoidales bacterium
AAACCCAAGATGGAAACCTCTCCGTTACGGATATTCAAACCGGAGAAAAGAAAAGCCTGGCTAGCACTGAAAAAATTTTTAGTGGTCCTCATACCCCAAAATTCTCATTCAGTAACGAAGGCATTGATTTTGGAATTCAGGCAATTGTTAAAGGAGTTATTTCAGATGTTCTGATTATGGATGAAATTGGTTATCTGGAGTTGAACGGCAGGGGATTCAACAATGGTTTTGAATTAGTCAGAGAAAGTAAAGTCAGGAATGCTGTTCTGGTTATCCGGAAAGAACTACTATCAAATTTCCTGGTTCAGTTAGGCGATAAACCAGTAATTTTTGAAACAACCGTCTTCTCACGCAATCAGTTAGCCCATAAGATATGCGAATCCCTAACAGGTAACTAATTACCACTTCAACCTGAATCCGAAGTGAAAGTAGAGTCTAATGGAATTTGAACAGGTAATTCAGTGAAAGGTAATTGTAACACTTTTTTCATGTCTACAGCGTTTCTGGGTGCATATCCCTGCCAGTGGTTATTAAAGAGAGCGAAGGTTAATTTACATTTTTCAGCAGCTATACTTACTCTATCGGCTAACTCACCTATTTCCTGTGACGAATAAAGATATTTATATCGTGTTTCGCTATCCCCCTTCCACCACATTTCTCTGTTTCTGCCGTGAAAACGGAAGTAGACAATACTAGATGTAATAGGTAATTCTTCGGCTACTGAGGAACTGAATTTCGGTTCGTCGGTTTGAACCCAGCTTATATTGTTTTCGTTTAATAACTTTTCTGTACTACTATCATCACTCCAGCTTCTATGTCTCAGCTCTACTGCCAGGTTATACTGTCCAAAAGTCTTTATGATAGCACTCATAATTTGTCTGCCGAAGTCGTCATTTTTGAAGCTCGGGGGAAATTGAGCTAACAGTACGCCAAGCTTTCCGTATTTTACCAGTGGTTCAATACTGCGTTTGAATAAATCTACATCAGCCTGTGAAATGACGGCTTCTTCACCCGTGGCTTCCTTGAACATCTTAGGATGAGTGAATTTCTGCCAGAGTTTCACCGTGAAAAGAAAACCTGCCGGAACCTTACGCACCCAGTTATAGACATATCCTGGATTTGGCGGCCGGTAGAATGTACTATTGATTTCTACAGTATTGAAAAACCGACTATAATACTCAAGTTCATCAACCTTACCCTGTGGGTAGAAATAGCCTGTCCAGGTCCCTTCACCTTTAGGGTAGGACCAACCAGAAGTACCAATATAAATATTAGTCAGATTACTCATATATTATGGTTTCACAAGAACTTTAATTGCGTCTTTAGACTCAAGCTGAGTGTCGAAAGCCTCCTTAGTATTTTCAAGAGGATACTCGTGAGTTATCATCGGCTTTGCATTGACTTTACCGCGTTTGAGGAGATCAATTGCTCCGGGTAAGTCCCATCGTAGACCACAACCTATCAGAGTTATGTCATTGCCTACGAGGAAGGTTGGACTCCAGGTAATTGGTTCCTGATACAGTCCGACCAGATTAATTTTGCCACCGCGATGGATCATTTGGATAGCCTGTTGAAATGTAGCCGGTGAGCCGGCACATTCGAAAACTATATCAGCTCCTTTGCTTGGGGTTTCTCTTTTAACAACGGAAACAATATCTTCTTGAGTGGCATCCACGACCACATCAGCCCCACCTTCTTCTGCCAGTTGTAACCGTCTTTCTCTCCGGCCACTAGCAATAATTTTATTAACTCCCATTGATTTTAGTATCTGTACGATGAAAAGGCCTATAATACCAAGTCCGATAACGACAACAGTATCTTCTGGCTTCGGCTGTGTTTGTGTTACCGCATGCAGGGCAACAGCCAGTGGCTCTGCCGTAGCTCCTTCTTCATAAGTCAGAGTACTGGGTAACTTAGCACAATAGAGGTTGAGTTTAAAGTTAGGTACTGATATATATTCAGCAAAGGCTCCCTGAATCCCATAGCCGAGAAATATTAGCCTAGAGCAGCGGATAAATTGCCCCTGTTTACAGAAGTAGCATTGACCACATCCCCTACCACTCATCGCCACAACACGGTCTCCCTTTTCTACGCCCATTACTTCAGTCCCAACTTCAACTAAATCGCCACTGAACTCATGCCCCATTACCGTGCCGTCCCTACCTCCATGTCTGTAGAGATGAAGGTCAGAGCCACATACTCCGCAAGCTTTTACCTTCATAATGACGCCATCCGGTTCAAGCTTAGGATATGGTACCTCTTCAATAGTAATGTTACGTGCACTGTGGAATACGGCAGCTTTCATTTTTAATCCTCCTAAACTAATAGTCTAAATTATTTAATATTGCACCTGAAGAATTACAGGCTAATATCGCTCTTTTAATAAGTGTCCTGGCTATCTGTATCTTGTACCTGTTGTCAATTAAAGGACATACATCTGTCATAGCCGCATCAGCAGCATCTTCGGCGTTTGAATCATTGATTGACTTCCCTGAAATATACTCCTCTGCCCTGGTTACCTGGTAAGGCTCATTATATACCGAATTCAAACATATCCTGGCTTTCTTGACTACTCCCTCTTCTATTTCTATGGATGCGGCGCAGTTGACTATCGGAAAATCAATAGATTTCCTAATAGCGAATTTAATAAACTTAGACCTGGTGCCGTCAACAGGCAACGGCACTTCAATTTCAATTACTATCTCATCATCATCCAGAACCGTTGTCTTATCACCATCCACTGTAAAAAACTCGCTTGCCTCAATATTCCTTTTAGAGGTTTTAATCTTAGCATCCAGAGCTATCAATGCTGGAGCTATATCCGATGAGTTTACCGCTACACATCCACAATTAAGACACCTGTTTGACTCTATTTCAACCGCACTCAGGTTAAGACCGCCTATATTTTCGACATCCAGACTTCTGACTCTCTGGGACACTCGTAGTTCTGGTTGACTAACTCGACCAGTCTCCCGAAGATATAGTTCGCTAAATCTCGCCGGATACTTCTCGGTGGCACCATTTCTCTCTTTATTCAGGAGCCTGGTGCCACCAAGATACTGGTTAATTTCATTTGCTGCTTTTCTTCCTTCAGTTACGGCGGCAACAACTGTTGATGAACCGGTGACAAAATCCCCTCCAGCAAAGACATTTTCCCCGACAAAATGTCCAGAAGTATCTAACTTTAAACGCCCTGCTTCATCAAGGTATTCGGCAGGCATAATTGAAGTGTCCGGGTCCTCGCCGATTGCTCGTATTACGGCATCATATTCAGAAATGAATTCAGAGCCTTCTATTGGGATCGGTCTAGGTCTTCCTGTCTCATCCAGAGGGCCGAGTTCCATCTTTGTGCACTTAAGGAATATCTTACTGCCTTTCTTGGATACTTCAACTGGAAGAGTAAGAAACTGGATTTCAATACCTTCCTCCTCAGCTCTATCGACTTCCTCCTTCAAAGCTGGCATCTCTGACCGGCTACGCCGGTAAATAACTACTGGTTTAGTTCCCAACCTTAACAGCGTCCTGGCGACATCTATAGCCACATTTCCCCCACCCATCACTGCTACATACTTCCCAGGAGCTTCTCGAATCCCGATATTTGAATTTTTTAGAAACTCCGTGCCGGATATCATCAACTGCTCTCCCTTTACCCCTGCCGGTCTTTCCTTCCAGGCTCCGCAGGCAAGGAAGACACTATCAAAGCTTTCCATCAACTCTTCCAGCTTGATATCTCCACCGATATTTACATTTGGCTTAAATTGGATCCCCACGTCCTCAAGAGACTTAATCTGTTTTTTTACAACAACCTTGGGTAGCCGGTATGGAGGTATGCCAGAGATGAGCATCCCGCCCAATTCTTTCATAGCCTCAAAGACGGTCACACTATGGCCAAACCTCCTAAGGTAAAAAGCCGCTGAAAGACCTGCCGGTCCAGAACCCACTATAGCCACACTCTTTCCACTCTCATTCAACAGTGGTACCATCATTTCTTTAGTCCGTTCAAGAAAATAATCACCGATGAAACGTTCAATACCTCTAATTGATATTGGTTCATCAAGACTATGCCGGTTACAATCACTCTCACAGAAATGAGGACATACCCTTCCCGTAATTGCAGGAAGAGGGTTGAAATCAAGTAATATTCGAGCTGCCCCAGCCAGATCACCTTCTCTGATTTTACTCAGGTATAAAGCTATATCTACTCCAGCCGGACAATCCGTAGAACAGGGTGTGTCATATACTCTCGTGCCACCGAAGATTGAATGGTATCTACCATCACCGGTTATTGCGAAGCACTCCCTGCCTCCCTTCCTCAGACAGTAGAATCTGTTATCAGGAACCCAGTAATACCAGCACCGGTTACTCTGACAAATATTTCCTCCAATAGTCCCCGCCTCCCTGATGTGCGGTGACGCTGTCCTGTGGGCTGCTTCAGCCAGCATCGGACATTTATCCTTTATCAATCTATCCTTAGCAATATCTTCAAGTCTGGTCAGAGCGCCTATCTTCAGAGTCTGACCTTCCTCTTTGATATAGTCCAGTCCTGTAATAGTCTT
>CAYOHA010000241.1:0-1322 GCA_964403625.1 uncultured Dehalococcoidales bacterium
AACTTCTGCAAGTTCGATCGAATCCAGTGTGCACTTACCCTTTTTAAATCGTTCTACATCATAGAATTTCGACTGCGCGTGAATAGGGGTTATTTCATTCCAGAGTTCCTGGTTGTTTTTCATATAATCATACACTGGTAAATACTCCAATCATTTTTTGTCTATAGCGGATAGCTGATGCTATCTCCCCACCCCAGCACCTCAGTAAAGAACTCTTCTACGCCTAAAAGCCCGGCAGCCCATAGAAAAGTCTGGTCTCGCTCCGGTATTTCCGATAGGGTCAGCCATCTCATGTCAACTAACACCTGTTCCTGATATTCTGGGTCGGAGCCGATTTGTGGCTCCTGAGTACCGATATCCATTAAGAATGTATATATTCCGTGATAAGTCAGGATTTTGTCCTCGGATGGATTTTCAACGACGCTAATCTCCCGCACGATTGTACCATCAACACAGCACTCTTCCTTCAGCTCTCGAATAGCGGCTTCCGTTGGTGTCTCATTTTTTTCTATGCGGCCGCCTGGTATACACCAGAATTCATGGCCATCCTCCCGCTGCCTTAATTTCACCATTAAAAGCCTATTCTCTCTGTGAATAATACACTGTGCTCTATCCATGATTCGTCAGCCATTCTATACGCACGTTACAGTCTGGCTTCATTTTGTGGAACTCAGGGTCGCCCGTAACCAGAGTAGCATTTTTTAGCTGTGAAAGGGCAGCAGTAAAACAGCCAGCATAAGCTATAGGGCAATCCGTTTTAAGATGAGCCGCCGTCAGGGTAAGAGAGCGGTCTACATTCACAATATCGATAGGTAACTCGTCAATCCGGGCTAAAGTCTCCTGGGCTTTGGGTAGACCTCTTTCACGCTCTACTATGTATATAACTTCACCCATGTTGACCACACACATGTAAAGGTGGCACTTCATATCTTTCGCAGCGTCTAAAAGCTCCTTGATACGGTTACTCCCAGGTCCAGCCTCTAGATAGGTGAGAAGAGCATAACTGTCAAGAATGTATTCACCGGACTGGGGCGAACTATTTACCTCGTTCAGCATCTTGCCGCCTTGATTTTACCAACTCTTTGACCAGGGACGTTCTCCCCCTCAGCATACCCAACGAGTCTTTAATTGGAGTCTCAGCAGCCGGTATGATAGAGATGACACCGCCATAGTCAATAATGTGCACTCTGTCGCCTTTCTTCAAGCCATAGCGCCTCCGCAGGTCTTGTGGTATTACAACCCATCCCTTTTCCGAGAGTGTTGACGTATTCATCACCTTCTCCTTGTATATCCTTTCTAGCATATAGTATATACTAAAACAA
>CAYOHA010000241.1:1422-4556 GCA_964403625.1 uncultured Dehalococcoidales bacterium
AAGGCACGAGCCGAGAGGTATAGCTGTTTCATCGCCGCTTTCAGCAGGCTCTGGGCTGATTCTTCTACCTGGCAGAACGTTCTTATCTCGGCTGGCGTCATTTCAGCATTACAGGTGAGTCTGGTACCCTTAAATCGCTGTCGCTGGAGGGAACGGGCGGTTATTACTCTTGCCTGGACTTTCGCTGAGGTTTCACCCAGCCTGTTATCAGCCAGCTTTTCATAGTCGATATGGGGTACTTCAACGAATATATCCACCCGGTCGATAAAAGGCCCACTGATGCGTCTTTGATACCTCGAGACTAAACCGGCAGGACAGGTACACTGCCTGAAAGGGTCACCATAATAACCGCAGGGACACGGGTTCATCGCTCCTATCAACATAAAATTTGCCGGAAAACTGACGCTGCCTTGTGCTCTGCTTATAGTAACTACCTTATCCTCCAGAGGTTGGCGTAGTGTTTCAAGTAGTGAGTGCCCGAACTCGGGAAGCTCGTCAAGGAAGAGGACTCCCCGGTGGCTGAGACTTATCTCTCCAGGCTTGGGAAAATGTCCGCCACCTACCAGTCCAGCATTTGAAATGGTGTAGTGAGGAGAACGGAAAGGACGCTGTCTGATCAGTGGAGTATCGGAAGGCAACAGCCCACTTATACTGTAGATTTTGGTTACCTCCAGGGCTTCCTCATTGGTCATTAGCGGCAGTATTGAGGGAAGAGAGCGCGCCAGCAGCGTTTTGCCACTCCCCGGAGGTCCCATCATTACCAGGTTATGCCCCCCAGCCGCTGCTACCTCCAGCGCCCTCTTGACGTGTTCCTGACCTTTAATGTACGCCAGGTCGGTATCTGATGAAGCGGGTGGAGTGTACTCATCAACTTCTGCAGGCTCATACTCCGGAGCTGGTATTTCTCCCCGCAGGTAACTGACCAGTTGCGGTAAGGAACTGATGGGAATAACTTTGGTCCCTTCTATTAAAGATGCTTCCCTGGCATCGACTTCAGGCACGATAACTGTTGAGTATCCTTGCTCATTAGCCAGGGCAACCATAGGCAGGATACCATTGGTATGACGCAGACTGCCATCCAGGGATAGCTCGCCGAGAAGGATGGTTTGTGAAACATCGGCATAGACCTGCTCCGAACTGAGAAGAATCCCCAGAGCTATGGGTAAATCATACGCCGGCCCTTCTTTCTTAAGGTCGGCAGGGGCAAGGTTAACCACGATACGTCTCAACGGAAAGGTGCAACCGGAGTTCCGAATGGCCGCTCTCACCCTCTCCCTGGACTCCTGAACTGCGGTATCAGGCAAGCCTACGATGGTAAAGGTAGGCAAGCCGGGAGAAATATCTGTCTCTACCTCAACAACAGCCCCCTCCAGCCCCACAATGGCGCAACTTATTACTTTAGCTAACATAATTCAGGTTACACTATACCACAAACATACGAGAGGTGGAATATGGGATATTTCAGGGTATTGACAAAATATCGTATAGGACTATAATTTACTCACATGATATGAAATAACTTTTAAGGAATATTTGGCAGGGGAAGGCAATGAAAAGAATTCTTAGTCTTATTTTGGGTCTATCTATTATTAGCCTATCTCTAGTCGGCTGTGTTCAATCCGTTAGTCAGAATCAATTAAAAGAAGAAGAAGACTTTACTCTTACTGTGCAGACCGATCCACCTGATGTTGGTCTAGTTACTATTAAACCTTTACGGGATATCTATGAACCAGGTAGTATCGTCAACCTTAGTGCGATAGCTACTGACGGCATGGTTTTTAGTGGTTGGAGCGGTGATATTCAGTCCTCAAGCCAGATGGTTGAATTTGTTATGGATTCAGACAAAATAATTACTGCCAATTTTAGGCCATTATATAAGCTAAGTATAAATGTAATCCCTTACGAGGGGGGTTCTATATCCCCTATAGGTGGAAGATATGAACCGGGTAGTCGAATTGAATTGATTGCTACTCCTGTCAATGGCTATACCTTTGATTATTGGAATGGTGATGCTTCAGGGTCCTCAAATACAATCACAATTACACTGGATTCAGATAAAATTATTAATGCTCATTTTGCGGACAGAACTTTCCCAGTTATTTCAGGCGTCAAGGTATCGGATATTACTGATACAGGTGCTTCTATAGCTTGGACGACAAGTGAACCAGCTACCAGTCAAATACAATACGGCAAATCTACCGATTATGACTTGGTTACTTCCTTAGATGAGCAATTGGATACTAATCACACAGTTAGCTTAAGTGGGCTTGAACAAAATACCACTTATTATTTTAGAATAAAGTCGCTCGACAAAGCAGGAAATGAAACGGTATCAAATGATAGTAGCTTTTCTACAGCTAAGTCACCAACATTGGTTGGTGGTATTATAAATCAAAACACAACTTGGACAGTAGACAATAGCCCATACAATGTCACTGCAACAATTCAGATACCTGTTGGTGTCATGTTAACAATAGAGCCTGGAGTTATTGTTAATAACACTACCAGAGAAAACATGTTTCTACTTTTAGGTACAATCTATGCCCATGGGACAACACAAGCACCTATCATAATTAATGGTGGCGGTTCAACGATTGTCTATTGTCCACCTCCAGGTGAACGAACTGGAGATTTTGAGTATTGTATATTTAAAAACGGGCATGAGTTATGGAACCGCTGGGGACGGATCACTTTACGGTATTCCCAGATAATTGATTTTCCTATTAATTCTTCAATAATACACTTCGATGGACCAAGTGGCGAAATAAATATCGAATATAATAAGTTTATTAATACTGGAGGTATATCATCATACGACGATCATTATGGAACCAATATTAGATATAATCTATTCACGGGATTACGTTCAGCGATTGAAAATGCAGGCGGGGGGACACCCAGCAGCCCTCCTAAAAAAACGATAGTGAAATATAACTATTTTATTGATGTAAAAACCTACGCTTTAAGTCTGGGGAAAGATTTTCCAGCATCTTGGGCACCAAGTATGGATGCTACAGAAAATTATTGGGGTACTCAAGATACGAATATCATTAGCAAATTGATATATGACAAGAATGATGATGTCAGAATTGCGCTTGCCATTGATTTTCTACCTATCCTCACTGAACCACATC
>CAYOHA010000242.1:0-4527 GCA_964403625.1 uncultured Dehalococcoidales bacterium
GCGTCTCGGGTCCGTATTTCGCCTTTAACGTACCCAGTTTTTCAGCTATTTCATCAAGAGCCTGTCCCCAGGTTATCCGCTGCCACTTTCCTTCGCCCCTTTCTCCCATTCTCTTAAGTGGATACTTAAGCTGGTCAGGATGGTATAGCCATTTGATGGCGTATTGAATTCTCTGGCAAATAAAACCACGGCTTATGGGGTGTTCCCGATTGCCTTCTATCTTAACCGGTCGCCCGTCTTTAACATGTACCAGCACGCCACAATTGCCGGCACAAAATGTGCAAATAGTCCTCTTTACTTCTACTTTACTCATGATACCTGACTCCGTCTCGCTGTTAATATCAGATTTACGTTTAATCCAGTGTCGTATGTCTTTTGATATTGGTTCGTTTGAGTTTAATCCTTGCCCAAGGATATGTCAATTACATGTTAGCTGATAAGTTGAATTAACCCTGCTCAACTTTGACACAGTTTAATATCTAATAATATACTTCACTGAATCGTATAATATAGAAAAAGGAACCCGAATGTCCGTTAATCATCAATCGAATTACAGATGGCATATACTGGTGCTTTTAACAGCAACCGGCACTTTTGTTGCGGCCATACCTTTTTCCTGCATGCCAGTCCTTTTCAAGGAGATATCAGAGGATTTAGGCTTGAGCCTGGTACAGATAGGAACCATCTGGGGTATAGCCAGTCTGGCAGGAGTTTTTGTCAGCATAATTGGTGGGGTATTGAGCGATAAGTTTGGAGTGAAATTCATCCTGAGTTTATTCTGCATACTGGTAGGAATAACCGGCGCATCGAGAGGTTTGTCTAACAGTTTCCTCACACTTGCAGTCACCGTCTTCATTAATGGAATTGTCAGGTTGATAATACCGATCAACTTAACGAAGACCGTCGGTTTATGGTTCAAAGGCCCTAACCTGGGTATAGCAATGGGTATTTCTGCCATGGGCATGGGTCTGGGGCTTATGTTGGGACCAATGATCAGCGCTACGATACTATCGCCATGGCTCGGCGGCTGGAGAAATGTAATGTATTTGTACGGAGCTATCTCGGTGATAGTAGGTATAATCTGGTTTTTATTTGGAAGAGCGCCCCCTCAGGTTGAATCGACAACTGGATATCCAAGTGCGGAGCCATTTCGCCAGACACTTTTAAGGTTATTTCGCATCAAACCACTGTGGCTCCTCGGATTTCTCTTATTATTCCGTTCTTCTGGTATCATGGGAATGACGGGCTACCTGCCGCTTTATCTGCGAGGTGAAGGATGGCCAGCCGCTGGCGCTGACGGCACTCTGGCTACCTTCTACGCAGTTAGTACGATATGTGTCGTGCCGTTATCGCTACTATCGGATAGACTGGGTTCAAGGAAAGCGATACTGTTTCCAGCACTGATAGTGACTTTTATATGTATGAGCCTTATACCCGTAGTTAACAGCTTCACGATATGGGCCTTGATAGCATTGTCCGGTGTTTTTATGGATGGCTTTATGGCGATCACTTCCACGATGCTGCTGGAGACCGAAGGGGTCGGACCGGTTTATTCGGGGACAGCCCTGGGTATCGTTTTCACCATAGCCCAGATTGGTAGTGTAATCTCTCCTCCCCTGGGCAATAGCTTTGCACGTATTAATCCGGGACTACCCTTCATCTTCTGGGCAGTTCTTTCGGGTATAGCGTTAGTAACCCTTGCTTTTATCAAAGAGACAGGAAGGAGGAAGAGAAAAGCTTTCGAGAGTTAGCTAGATACCAATCTGTAATATAGACATAATTTCTTTTTGGGTAAACTCACATATTATTTCTCGAAGGGGAACAATTATCAGGGCCGGTCAAACAATGGAATAGGTAGAGCGTAATACATCTTTTATTGAGGATAAGCCCAGCTTAACTTTTGTCATTCCAGCCTGGGACATCGTTACCATTCCCTGATTAAGCGCCTCCTGTCTGATGTCTGCGGCACAGGAAACGCTCATTAATTTACTTCTAATCGTATCATTCATACTAAGAAGTTCGAATATACCGGTTCGCCCGCGATAACCGCTATTGGAACAAATACCACAACCTTTGCCAGTATAGATAGAAGTCAGTTCCTCACCCATTACATCCTGGTACGCCTTGAGATCCTCCGCCGATGGGGCCGTCTCTTCGGCACAATATGAACAGACACAGCGAACCAGACGCTGAGCTAGTAAGCCAACAAGAGTTGATGAAATTAAATACGGCTCGATGCCAAGGTGAATTAACCGGAAGATCATACTGGAAACATCGCTGGCATGGATGGAAGCAAGCACCAGGTGGCCGGTAAGAGCCGCCTGAACGGCAATTCTTGCCGTATCGGGGTCACGTATTTCACCGATGAGAATAACATCAGGGTCATGACGTAACGTTGATTTCAGGGATGTCGAAAAGTTGATTCCCGCCTTTTCATTAACCTGTATTTGAGTGATATCGGTGAAATTATATTCAATCGGGTCCTCAATAGTCATGATGTTAAGCTCCTGGCGATCTAAATGGTTTATCATGGAATATAAAGTAGTGGTTTTACCTGACCCGGTTGGACCACCCACAAGTATCATGCCAAAAGTAATTTTCAGCATATTTTTGAGCTGCTCCAGAGTATCAGGTAAAAAACCGAGTTTATCCAGGCTAATCAGCGTAAGAGATTTATCCAGAATACGTAAAGTGGCTCTTTCACCATGGGCTGTACCCATGGTGGCAACTCTAATGTCGATGAATTTTTTACCTGACTTTATCGTGAATTGACCATCTTGTGGTCGTCTGCGTTCAGCGATATCCATTTTGCTGAGTATTTTTATCCGGCTTAACAGTACGTCATTCGCTGAAATGGGCAAGGAATATCTGTCCTTTAAGAGACCGTCAATTCGCAAACGTATTCGCAATCGTTTTTTGTAGGGTTCTATGTGTATATCTGAGGCACCATCATGTACTGCTTGATTAACTATCTTATTCACGTTTTGTGCCGCCGGTGAAAAGTCGATGTTCTCATCATCATCGCCCTCTTCGTCCGATTCCACACGGTTCTCGTTTCCGTCACTCCCCATATCTAAATTGTTGGATTGATAATTGAAAGTAATCGCTTCTTCAATATCAGATGGATTACCAAGAGCGATATATATTTTCATACCCGTTATCAGGTTAATATCATCAATGGTAATAATATCTTCCGGGTGCCCCATTACGATTACTAATTTGTCATCGACTACTTCCACGGGAATAATGTTTCGTGTTTTGGCGATGTGTTCCGGAATCAGATCCCGTACTTCCTGTTTAATGACACGCCCCTTCAGGTCCACGATAGGGACACCTAACTGCTTGCTGAGCAATTCCAGTAGAGCATCAGATTTTATAAGTCCTTGCCTAATAAGGATCTCCCCCAACCTACCACCCTCCTGGTGTTGCACTTCCAGGGCTATTTGCAGCTGGCTGGAGGTGATGACTTTACCCTCGACCAGGAGATCACCTATCCTTTTGTTGCTGATTCTCCTGGACATATCAGTATAGTTAATGGTCTGTTCTAACATAGTGTCCCTAGCTTTAGGTTTGGCCTCGCTATTTATCTCCTCGGATTCTTTTATAGCAGGCAGTTCTATTTTGGTTGGTCCATTGTTTGTTTCCGGCTGCTTTTTGGGCTCCTCCTGAACCTGCCATACCTTTACGTCTGGTTCATCAGAGACAACGTCAGTCGCAGCATCAGGTACCGTGCCATTATTATGGAAATCTCTTTGCGATCGCCGTGTAATCTCGTCTATCTTGGCGCGGTACACGTCAAAAATCTTGGTGATCTTGTCATCGGGCAATGCTTTAGTATTCTGTTGTTTGGCCATATTAGCTAACAACCCATAAAAATCACATAATTATTTATACGATTTTCTGCATAAATTTTCACAGTAGTAGTGAAGTCCGCTATCTAACCTTGTGCCTTTCCAACCATACTCGTGATGAAATACGGATTTGCCGATTTACCCATAATATCATATCCAAAATAGCATTAAACCAGTATATGGAAAATAAATAAAATGTCATAAAAATAAAAAATAAGTAAATACTTTGTAGCCCGTGCTGTTAGCCTGCTCACCAAGAGGAGCATCTTGGGGCTAAATCCAAGCCAGCTTTATAAGGCAATCTGAAATAGATAGGGTAACAAAATAGCAAATTGTTGGGTCACAATTGCTTGATTTGTTCAACGACGTCACTGCAATCAATAATCTAGGTTAAAAGCCAACTTAAAGGTTCTGCCTTCCGCACAGTACCGCCCACCACCGGTTTAAAGAAATATTAGCTGGTACATTAGAGAGTCCCGATTACATCGGGAAGGTCAGTGGTTCACCCCGATTTCATCGGGGCTGCCGCCCACTATTCCCCATCGTCAATGAAGTAGCACTTTATGTTTTGATAGATGCTTTTTAAAGCGAGGATGTTTTAAGGTTCGAGCCATCACTCGGTAAAGTGTTTGGATACGCGTTGAATATCTTTTGCCGCTTCGTCCTGTTTTTGCCC
>CAYOHA010000243.1:0-4509 GCA_964403625.1 uncultured Dehalococcoidales bacterium
TAACTCGGAAGGTAGATACCCTGCTTGAAATCCAGACTATCTAGATAGGCAATTGAAATTTTTGGACTCAGGCTATGTAGAATGGCGTATTTGCCCTTTATCTTCTCTGGAAAAATGATCCAGTTCTTGTGAACTTCACCAGGGGGAGAGATTAAGCAGGGTGGGGACCATTCCCATTCTTTATCTAGAAAATCCTTGACCTTTATTGAAGTAAATCCCACACGCAAACCTTTATCGCAAGCAGTGTAGGTCATATATAACACATCTTCGTTATTCACCCTCACAATGCGGGGGTCCTCACTTCCCCCAAAACTGCTGCCGGAGGAATAAGAGTAAATAGTGAACTCAGGAGAGGTAACTGGATGCTGATACACTGGATATTCCAGTCTCTCCTCTATGTTGAAGCCTTCTTTGGAAAGGACATAGCCGAAGCGGGAAATTCCATCATCTCCGATAGCCCGGTAGAGAATATGGACTTTATCTTCTAGAAGGATAGCTCCCGGATTAAACGTTTGGCGCGATTCCCACCAGGAACCCTCACGCGGCGAAATTATTGGGTTTTCTTTATATCTGGTCAAAGGCGAAGACATTTTCACTTCTGTTTTTCTCCCCTCTGTCGTCGCCACCTTATTGCTTTTTCCTATTTTGAACATCCTGGTGCCACAGGTAGGGCATGTTCCTTGTGTTGCCGATTTACCATTCTTCATAGTAATATTCCTGGGATTTCTCATTTCCTTCTCAGCTCGGCACTTCACACAGTATGCTTGCATAGTTCACCTCCCCACGCTTCCATAATATTCTTACCCTGCAATCTTAGACGGTATAAGATGGAAAAGTTATAAAATGACAGTAACAAAAGTTACAAAACTATGTCATTTTGCCATGGCAGCCAATTGGCATAAAAAGAGGGCACACTTCATCAGCTAAAACGCCGGCAAAGTCTGCCCCCTGATTTTGTTCCACCACTCCTCCCTCTTGGCTATATTAACCAAGTTACTCATGTAGATTAGAGCCTTTACATTCACGAGGAGCTTAGGAACCTTCTAATCTTCCAGACACTCTTACCGGTGCATTACCTCTTTATCGTAAAATTTTATACTCAAAGGTAGCTTACATCCGTGACTTTTTATCACTTTGAGGCTAAAATATAAAATGTCATACTTTTGTAACGTTTCCCACTTCGATTTTATGACTGTTTTATAGTTGATCCACTAAAGTGAAATCATATTCGGTGAAGCCAATAGAAGCAAGAAAGGAGGTATATATGGCGATATCGTCAAAGTACGGTAAGGTTAACATACCCAAGATTGGAAGCGATGAACCAGTCTTCATCCTGCGAGCTCAAGATAAGTTGGCGGAGGCAACTATTGGGATGTATCAGATATTAGCTGATTCACATGGCAGCAAGCTTGCAGATTCTCTCAACAGGGAAATCGAGGCGTTTCGAAAATGGCAAGGAGCTAAGAAACTACCGGATTAACCTAGACTTTGTATTAGTCTGAGAAGGATATCATTATCACTTAGCAACCGTTGAATTGTGGAAATAACGATTGTTAAGAATACAAGGAAGGAGGGAAAAATGCTGAAACTAAATACTAGGACAAAGAGTAAACCGGAAGAGGTAGTGAAAAAGGCACTGGAGTTCTTTGGCCCTGGTGGCTATGGACTAAAGGTGACAGAACAGAGTGATACCTGTGCTTACTTTGAGGGGGGCGGTGGTGGTGTTTCTGTTAATACCTGCACTGACGAAAAAGGAACCTCTGTGGACCTGGAAACCCGGGAGTGGGAGTATCAGGTAAAAGAGTTTGCCAGAAAAATAAAAAGGTAAAGCACAGTTAGTCCTCGTTGAGGGTGTTCTATGATATTCGAACGGATTAAAGCAGCGGGTATAGCTCATAATTCTTACCTGATCGGCTCTGGCAGTGATGTTGCGGTTATTGACCCACGGCGTGACTGCCAAGTCTATGTTGACTCTGCTCAAAAAAAAGGCCTGAGAGTCAAGCATATCTTTGAGACTCACCGCAATGAAGACTATGTTATCGGTTCCATTGAGTTGAACAATATTACTGGAGCTGAAATCTACCATGGACCAGGACTTGATTGGAAATATGGCACTACATTAAGGGATGGGCAGCAATTCCGTATAGGCAGTCTCAGACTAACCGCCATCCACACTCCGGGTCACACCGACGAGAGTATGTCTTACACAGTAGCCGACCTTGCTACCGGTGAGGCCACGGTAATGGTCTTCACCGGCGATGCACTGTTTGTGGGTGACGTAGGACGAATCGACCTTTATGGGTCGGAAGAAGCACCGAGACTGGCAACAAACCTACATGACAGCATTTTTAACAAGCTCCTACCTTTGGGTGATAGCGTCATCATCTGTCCAGCTCACGGTGCTGGTTCGGTCTGCGGCCTGCATATTGCCAACAGGGATGAAAGCACCATCGGAATAGAACGAATCCAGAATCCCGTACTTCAGATAAAGAATAAGAATAAGTTTATAAAATACAAGGTAGCGGAACAGCCGGAAAGGCCACATTACTTCCGTCAAATGGAAAAACTCAACCTGGAAGGGCCACCACTACTCGCGTGCTTGCCACTACCAGCCCCGCTTACTCCAACTGAGTTCAGACAGGAAATGGACAAAGGGGCGGTAGTTATTGACACGAGTGAACCGGCTGCTTTCGGTGGAGCTCATATTAAGAGCGCCTACAGCATCTGGTTGGAAGGGCTCCCTATCTTTAGTGGTTGGGTGCTATCCTATGACCAACCCATATTGCTCGTTCTGGAAGACCAATCTCACCTGGATAGGGCGGTACGTTATTTGATACGTGCTGGCTACGATAGGATTATTGGCTATCTAAGAGATGGCACTGAGGGCTGGTATAACGCCGGATTGCCTACTGAAAACCTGCCACTACTTTCGGTACACCAACTCAAAGGCATGCTTGATCGAGGTGAAGAGTTGCTAGTGCTGGATACGCGGGGACAGGAAGAATGGGAATCAGGGCACATTGCAGGTGCCCTTCACATCTACGTTGGATACCTCGAGCAGAGACTTGTAGACGTCCCCAAGGACATACCAGTACCGGTAATTTGCAATGTGGGACACCGTGCCGGGCTTGGTGCCAGCATACTACTCCGGGCTGGTTATCCGAGTGTTTACAATGTACTCGGCAGTGTAAAGGCATGGATAGCCGCTGGTTTTCCTGTTACTACTGACGAAGCTTTTAAGCACTAATTAAACATAGCATACATATTCACCTTACCCCTTCAGAGTTGATACTGCTGACATCTAGCAACCTAGAAAATATGTGAAATTAAGAACCTTCTTAATCATCTGGCGGAGACAATAATGACTGACAAACAAAGTATAGACCATCACCAAGAAGCTCTTAACAGTTATCGCTGCCTGAAGTTTACTCTGGCCATCGTACTGATGGTTATGGTGGCCGAAGTCGTAGGCGGTATTTATAGCGGTAGTCTGGCACTACTCAGTGATGCCGGGCACATGCTTGTTGACGCACTCGCTCTTGGGCTCAGTCTATTTGCGATGACGGTAGCTCGCCGACCAGCAACGGCCACCAAGACCTTTGGCTATCATCGGGTCGAAATATTAACGGCCTTGACTAACGGGACAATTCTAGTCTTGGTGTCCGCCTATATTTTCTACGAGGCTTACCAGAGATTCATAGAACCACCAACGGTCAAGACCCCGATAATGCTCACCATAGCGATAATCGGTCTATTCGCTAATCTTGGTGGCGTTATATTGCTTAATAAAGCTAGCCAACGGAGCTTGAATGTGAAAGCAGCTTTCTGGCATATCGTGGGTGATACCATATCTTCAGTTGGGGTCATCATTGCCGGCATAGTCATTTCATTAACTGGATGGTATATTGCTGATACCATCGCGGCTCTTGTTATCGGTGTCATAATATTGTGGGGAGCCGGAAGGATTATGGGCGAATCGGTAGATATCCTTCTGGAGGCAGTGCCCAAGCACATCGAGACAGCCAAAGTGATAGATATGATCAAAGGTGTTCCTGGCGTGAATGAAGCTCATGATGTTCATATCTGGACAATCACTTCTAACATTTATGCTTTGAGTGCTCACCTCGTGATTGACGATCAGATGGTTAGTAAAAGTATTGAAATTGTAAGGATAGTCAGGCGAGAACTGGCCCAACGCTTCAATATCAGTCATACTACGCTACAGCTTGAATGCGAGAGTTGTCCAACTGGAATTGTCTGCGAAATAGATAGGCTTGATCATTCAACGGGTGAGACTGATAAGCTAAATGTCATAAATTTGTAACTATTTTTATACTCTATTTTATGACTTCTCTATAAAAGTATTTCTATAATATCGATTAAAATAAGGAGTAAAGGAGAATAAAATGGCAGAACAAAAATTTTCCCCAGCAACAAAGGTCTCAGCATCATTACTGAAGCAGTTGAATGAGGCGATTGCCAGGGAGCTTCAGGTCTCTATCCAGTATA
>CAYOHA010000244.1:0-4479 GCA_964403625.1 uncultured Dehalococcoidales bacterium
CATAATCATCGGAGGAGCGGGTGCGGGAGGTATGAGTCCTGGAGACCGCAATCAAATCATCCAGATGCTTGAAAATGGTCCGGAGTCGATGATTGCCTGGATAGAAAAACGCTCCGGTCCAATGCCCGTCACGATAAAAGAACGATATCTGTCCGCTGATTTCAAGGCGCTTATAGCTTCTATAAAAGCTCCCTACCCCAGCCTTGATGACGACCTGCCGGGAATGACGGTGCCTTTTTTAGTCTATTTCGGAGAGTCTGACTCTTCTATAGAATTCAAAAAACCTTTAGAAAATCTTCCCGAAGTCACCTTTTTTACTTTACCCGGCCTTAACCATGCACAGGCATTTTCCCGCAGCGATTTGGTGCTGCCTCATGTCAAAGAATTCCTAGCCAGAGTGAGTCGGACATAGCTATTTTATACAGGATTCTTTTCTGAGTCCCTGATTGCATTCCTGTTGCGGATTTTATCTGGTGGGTGGTGGGCCTGGCGGCATTTCTCTCTTCTGCATTAGTTCGATAACCAGACCGCCAACCTTGCGGGCGTCGAGATAAGAATATTGACCCTTGGCGTGGTACATAACCGGGACACCCTTAGCTTCCATTTCAGCAACTTCTTTCTCAAGATTATCCACTCTGAAAGCAATATGGTTAGGTCCCTCACCATGTTCGTCCATAAAGGTCTCGTTCCAGTTGCCGCCCTCGATAGGCTCAGTCAATTCAAGAGTCAACGGGCCAATATTGAGCATCTTTATCTTTATTTTCCATGTCGGAGCGCCGGTCTTGCCGTAAGTCTTGAAATCCTTGAAATTTGCACTGTCCAGCACAAATCCGGGATTATCATCTGTTTTGCCACCCAATGATTTAAAGTATTTGACGGCTTCATCCATATTCTTTACTGACAGCCCTAGATGAACCAGAGTCCAGTTCTCCATACCCATTTTTTTACTCTCCTTTCAGTGTGTTTTTTTCTTCAGATGTAATAATATACCACAGGCTAGGCTAAGAGCCAAGCTAAACTATGTAAGGGTTCTAATTTTTAACCGATTGTCTTAACTCCATTTGTATAATATATTATTCTATCCTTTGACTACGCCCATTGGTATTGATTTCAATACTCTAAGGGCGATACCTGCCTTATGGGTAACATCAACTACATCCGATACATCCTTATAAGCTTCCGAGGCTTCCTCAGCCAATGAGCTCATACTGCTTGCCTTCACCGTAATACCTCTGGCAGCGAGTGTCTGGACAATATCAGTACCTCTAAGGCTGCGTTTGGCTGCCGAACGACTCTGCACTCTACCAGCGCCGTGGCAGCTGGAACCGAAGGTCTCTTTCATTGCCATCTCTGTACCTAAAGCTACATAGGAACAACGTCCCATATCCCCCGGGATAAGGACCGGTTGACCGATATCCCGGTAAATACGGGGAATATCGGGGTGCCTGGCGGGAAAAGCCCTGGTCGCTCCCTTACGGTGAACGCAGAGGATATATTTCTTGCCGTTGATGGTGTGTTCCTCGATCTTGGCAATATTGTGGGCAACATCATAAATTTGCTTCAGCCCCAGTTCTTTACGGCTCCTGCCAAAAACCTTCATAAAAACTTCTCTTGTCCAGTGGGTGATGCACTGGCGATTGGTCCAGGCATAGTTAGCCGCACCGGCCATTGCTGCCAGATAGTCTTTTCCTTCGGGTGATTGTACCGGAGCGCAGGCAAGCTGGCGGTCGGGTAAGTTAATACCATACTTTTTTACTGCATTGCCCATTGTTGCTACGTAATCGGTACATACCTGATGCCCGAAGCCCCGGGACCCGGTGTGAATCCAGACCAGTACCTGCCCTTTTTTATTGATGCCCATAACTTTAGCGGCATCACGGTTATAGATCTCGTCTACCACGGCTACTTCAAGGAAGTGATTGCCCGAACCCAGTGTCCCCAGTTGCGGAACGCCACGCTGTTTTGCTTTTTTACTTACCTTATCAGGGTTAGCTCCCTTGATACATCCTGACTCTTCAGTAGTCGTAATATCCTCGGCATCGCCAAAACCTTTTTCTACTGCCCAACGGCTGCCCTTGACCATTATTTCATCCAGTTCTTTTTCACTAACCTTCAGCTTACCCGTGGAGCCAACGCCCGAAGGAATGTTGGTATAGAGCTCAGCAACTATTTGTTTAATCCTGGGTCTTACCTCTTCTTCGGTAAGGTTTGTCCAAAGGAGTCGTACCCCACAGTTAATATCAAATCCCACCCCTCCCGGCGATACCACCCCTTTTTCTATTCTGGTGGCAGCTACCCCTCCTATGGCAAAACCATAGCCCCAGTGAATGTCAGGCATTCCCAGTGAATAGTCAACGATGCCGGGTAGAAAAGCAACATTAGCTACTTGTTCAAAAGCCTGGTCTTCCCAGATTTTATTCAGCATAGCTTCGCTGGCAAAGATAAGACCGGGCACTGTCATGCCTGCCTTATAGCTGGTGGGAATCTCCCAGCGGTAATCATCTATTTTCTTTAAAGTATCTTGCCACGATGCTGGCATCTTTCATCCTCTCCTTTAGATATCGAACAGTACCTGGACCCTGCTGCCATTGCTTTTATCAATCATGAGCATATGGTAAGTGGCTGCCTTTATGCCCGTTTTCAGTTCATGCCTGGAGCTGTCAACTTTTTCTCCATAAATTCTAGCCCTGAGATTTGTGTTACCAAGCTGCTTAATATCAAACCTCTTAAAAATA
This sequence comes from uncultured Dehalococcoidales bacterium, assembly GCA_964403625.1. Classification (GTDB taxonomy): domain Bacteria; phylum Chloroflexota; class Dehalococcoidia; order Dehalococcoidales; family UBA2162; genus CAYOHA01. The sequence goes on from CAYOHA010000244.1 coordinate 2,736, forward strand.
ATATTTTCCACATCGAACAGGTAAATTAGTTCATTCAACCACTCTACCAGCAGACTTTCCTGGTCGGATGAAGTAAGCTCTATATCCCGGTGCTCAGTCTCCTCGATGTCTTCAAGCTCGGTTATCAGGCTGAACATACCTTTAGCCGCATTAGCAAAAGCCTCCTGTGTATTACTACCATAGGCAATAATACCGACATCAGCAGTATGTTCTAGGATTTCAAACTCTTTATCCATAAAGGGCAACTACTATTATATCATCTCAATGAGTGGGGAGTGAAGAATAGAATGGGTATTATAAACCGTGAATCTTTTGAGAAAGAAATAAAATTCGTCATTGCGAGGAGTCATTCACGAAGTGAGAGACGACGAAGCAATCCGTGGGAGGGGTATTTAAGCTATTAATCTAATTATTAGACATAAGAGTTGCGAGGGTGTTATCTTTTTAGCAGTTCAATGAATTCATTAGTGCTGATATCTGCTGTATTGAGGATTTTTCTGAGAATACCGTGTCCTAACTCTCGATGCCGAGGGACAGGAATAGGGGCACGTCCGGGGCAAACCAGCCATACATGACTGCCTCTGGTACGCACGATTTGCTAACCAAATCTCTGGAGTGCCTTTATGCATTCATCACCAGAGACCACCGGCAACTTTGTCACTAGACAGCAACCTCAATCTGCTCAAGACTGTACTTCTCGGGAATGGATTCGCCTTCTTCTGCTATATTCTCCAAATAAAGATAGATAACCTCTTTGAGGTTGGATATGGCTTCTTCTTTAGTCTTCCCCTGTGTAAAACAACTACGCAATATTGGTACTTCAGCTACAAAAAAACCATCTTCATCTTGAGTAATAACAACAGGCAGTTTTAAGGTTTTCACCATCTAACCTCCCTGTTTTACATTGCACTTTGATTATAACATACCAGCTAATCTTATGCCTTATACTTCGGATTAAACAGGTTGTATAAGAGGGGCTTCGCCCCTCATTTTTTCTGCCCCCTTTTAGGAGTGGGGGTTTGGCAGTGAGATAAAAAAATTTTTGAGATTCTTCGTCATTTCACTCCTCAGAATGACAGTTTGATAATTTACCGAATAATAACGTATTGTGCTAAAATTGGGGAAAGTAATCAGCAGGTAGAAAGCCCTTGCTCTATATACTATACGGCCAGGATGATTTCTCTATTGCCCGGGCACTCGAGGAAATTAAAAAGGGGATTGGTGACCCGGCGACTCTAGCGGTCAGTACCGATACCCTTGATGGGCAACAGCTGACCTCAGACCGGCTGATGACGGTTTGTGAAACGATGCCTTTTCTTACGGGAAAGCGCCTGGTCATCGTTACCGGACTTCTCGGACGCTTTGAACCTCCGGCCAGGTCACGTCGTCAAAGGAGACCCCCCAAAACAGCGGATAATCCGAACGAGCATAAGCCCTTCAGTGAATGTATGAATAAGATACCGGATAGCACCATACTGGTGCTGGTCGAAGGTTTACTAACCGGTACTAATCCTCTGTTCAAAGAACTTGCCTCAAAGGCTACGGTAAAGAACTTTCCTCTACTGAAGGAAGCTCAACTACGTGAATGGATTCAAAAGCGTGTAGCGGGAAGGAGTGGTAAAATTTCTCCTAAAGCAGTTCAGTTGTTAGCCAGAATCATCGGCAGCAATCTATGGATTATGGCTAGCGAAATCGATAAACTCACCCTGTTTGCTTCAAATCGTAGTATTGAAGAGGCAGATAT
>CAYOHA010000245.1:0-4452 GCA_964403625.1 uncultured Dehalococcoidales bacterium
AAGATTTAAGGTCGCAAATGGGATATTTCATAGTTGCTGATGATGATAATAAATCAGATTATCCTACTATGACGATATTTAAGTTCAGTATGAAGGTTGCTAGAACCGCATTTGAATTGTATACAATATATAAACAAAGTTTACCCGTATGGTTCTGGAGTGGCATTCCGGATAAGCTTAGCAGTATTAAAAATAAAACTGTTGATAGGGGCGAAATGCAATTAGTCGAGAGTTACCTTGTATATACGAAACCTGATTCTCTTAATGCTTATGCAACTCAAGGCACGACAGGATGGGTTATTAACTGCACGGCTTCGGCTCTCCATTTTCATAAGTATATGAAACTCTTTGGTAAAATGATTGAGAGCTTCTGTATCGAGGCATCTTAGTACGTAGATTGCGAATAGTAAAAAGCTCAAGAAGCTAAAGGAGTAGAAGCCATTAAAATTAAAGTCAGAAAGAACGTTACAAAGTCTATGCAGAAAAAAGAGAAAAGATAATGGTGAGTTAAAGAGAGGCGGAGCCTCTCTTATAAAAATCCCTGAGGTTGTCTAAAAATTGCGAAGTGTCATCCTGGAGCGAAGCGAAGGATCTCAGGGTCGGGTGGGGTTTTTACTACCCCTCCCTGAGATTCTTCGTCGTCTTTCACAAGGTGAAAGCCTTCTCCAGAATGACGTTTTCGGACAACCTCTTAAGGGGGGTAGGATTAGTATAAAATACAACATTAGAAAATAAAACGGAGGTATGAATGGAAAAGCTTACGAGCGGTTTAATCAAGAATATGGCTAAGGAGATGGGGGCTGATATTGTCGGAATTGCTTCAGTCGACCGCTTTAGAGGCGCTCCCGAGGGGCACAGCCCACAGGAAATGATGCCCCAATCGCGGTCAGTAATAGTAGCCGGAATCAGGATTCCAGACCCTGTCGTCGAATATGATACCTACCACCTGAAGATGAAAGAAACATCACAGGGAGCGATAATGGAGAGTTTCTACATGCTGATGGGGCATTATTCACTTGATATGATGCTTAATACTATGGCGGTAAAACTCGCCAATAAAATAGAAATTAACTGGGGACTCAGGGCATTACCCACGCCCAATACTATAAATGCCGGACTGGGACGCTCAGTCAGGGGGGCTATGATTGGTTTCTTTTCCCAGCGTCATGCCGCAACACGAGCCGGTCTGGGAGAGTTTGGTTTCTGTGGCCTGGTACTCACACCCCAGTTCGGACCCAGAGTCAGGCTTGTTTCCGTAATTACCGAAGCTGAGATTGAACCTGACCCGCTGATTACCGAAAAGATATGCCAGAGGGGTAAATGTGGAGGAAAGGATGGGCCGAAGTGCTTTCAAAGGTGCGCCGATGGTGCATTACAGCTTAGAGATGGGATAGACCGAGATGCCATATTCATTGATGTTCCATCCAGGACCGATATAAGCAAGTGCATCAGAATTACGGGTGAAGGTCCTGCCGGATTTGCCTGTACATTTGTTGGTACTTGTCTGAGGGAGTGTCCGACAGGTAAGAAAGTTACTAAAACTAGGTCGGTTGTAGTGTGAGTATTAATATGATAACTTACTCACTCTACTTTTTGAGAAGAAGGAGAGTATAATAGTAACAGGACTGCCGCTTTCCTGAATTCCCAACCGAATTAAGGAGACTGAAATGAGAGTAAAATGGTGGCATTGGGCATTACTAGGTTTGGGTTTGGTACTGGTTGTCGGTGGTCTTGTTTATGGGTTTGTCTCAGGTATAATAGGATAAATCAATTTTTGACAATTTCATATAGTCGGATAAATTATTGCTAAAAAATTGGAGGGCTGATTCATGGGAAGCAAAGGCCGAAAGAATGTCAAGAAACCCAAGAAGGGGCAGGAAAAGAAGCCAGCTCCGGCGACGAAGAAAAAATAGAGACGTAGAGAAAGGCAAAGTCCCTCTCATATAAATGCCTCCCTCTTCTCTAAAGAAGTGGGAAACAAAGAGGGTTCCCAGAAAAATCAGAGATTATTCTGGGTGCTTAAGGGGGCTTGTGTCTATTAAATTCAAACTATCCTATAGGTAGGTTAGGTTATGAAATTGTAGAGGTGAAGAGATGAAAGAGATACTATTAGCAATTCATATAGAAGAGTTACCTGAAGGTGGATTTTTAGCCACGAGCGATGATTTACCTGGTCTTGTGGCTCAAGGACGAACCGTTGCTGAGACACTTGAGATTGCGCAGGATGTTGCCCACAAATTAATCCAGTCTTATTATGAACATGGTGATGCACTACCTCCAACGTTACAGGCTGCAAGTCCAGCTTGTGGTGACGTCCGTATTCCCGTGAGTATATCCTGATGGGAAGACTATCTGGATTCAGTGCTGATGATGTGATACGCAAGCTGAGACGGGCTGGTTTTACTTTCGACCGTCAGGCGAAGGGAAGTCATGAAATATGGTGGAACCACGAAACTCGTGCCCGAACTACCATTCCTCATCATCCCGGTAATCTTCCCGAGGGAACAGTGCGGGCTATCCTACGTCAAGCTAGGCTTAGTATAGACGAATTTCTAAAGTTATGAGGGACTACATGCAGAGAGTTGGTGAAGTTATTGAAGCCAGTACTAGTGGATTTACAGCGCAGTGTTATGAGCTTTATCAGTCGCCATCCCTGGGCAGTCTGGTAAAGACAATAGGTGAATCAGTTGAGCAGTATGGCATTGTCTATAATACAACCACTGCCAGTATTGATCCAGGACGACGCCCGATTGCCCGTGGTAAAGACGAAGCCAGCGAGGAAGATATATACCGCTCAAGTCCCCAGTTATTGAAGCTTTTCCGTACTGAGTTTAATGCTTTAGTGGTTGGATACAGGGAGTCTAGTGAACTGTTTTACTACCTGCCACCTAAGCCACCTCGAATCCATAGTTTCGTATATGAATGCCTGCCGGAAGAACTCAAAGAGTTCAGCCTTTCTTTTAACTTTCTGAATATACTAATAAATACCCATCTACCGGTACCGATTGAGGAAGTTGTAGCTGCTTCATTACGCCAGATGGCTGGGGTACATGAAGATTCACACAATTTTCTGGTAATGGCAGGCAAGGAATTAGCTGTGTTACTCGGTAGTGAATTCAACCGGCTCAACACTATTCTTGATAAAATCAAGCATTGATTCAAGAAAAGGCAGGTTGATACGGATTATGACTGAATTTAAGTTTAATGACTATGGGGTGTTTTCTGACGGTGAAATTGAGGTTGCCATCAGAGAAAAAATACCTGAGGTCATTAAAAAAGGTTATGTACCCTCATATGAATTTGATATACGCCTACCTGGGAAAAATCAGTCAATCGGCAGAGTCAGTTTGCGTATTGGTAATACTAGGGATCTAGTAATGTATGGCGGTCACATAGGATATGCGATAAGTAAGAAATATCGCGGGCACCGGTATGCAGCTAAAGCCTGTAATCTTATTAAGCCTGTCGCTCTTGACCACGGCTTGGAGATATTGTGGATTACCTGTAACCCGGATAATTATGCTTCACGTCGGACCTGCGAAATTTTAGGTTGTGATTTTGTTGAGATTGTTGACCTGCCTGAAGATATAGATATGTACCGAGAGGGTGAAAGGCAGAAGTGCCGGTATAGATGGGACCTGTAAAAGCCGTAGTGATATGAGAGGGACTGAGCGATGACCGAGGGGAAAATAGAGAAATTAGGCATTGTCGTCTCCGGTTCGTTGACCGAAGGTGTGGACGTGAGACTGGATAGCTCGGTTTCCATAGAAGAGATGGCAGTAGGACGTTACGTTACCATCGAGGGGCAGAAGAGGCGGTTCTTCGGTATGATAACCGATATCAGCCTGGGAGTGACCGATCAGAGAATCATCCAGTCTCCACCCGATATATCCGATCCATATACAGCTGAAGTCCTGACAGGTACCAGCACCTACGGGACAATCCATGTGGTTCCGTATCTTACCATTGGCGGTGATGTCACCTCCTTAATTGAAGGTCCCCAGCCGGTTAAGACCGTCCCAACTCATTTCTCTAAAGTGAATATGGCGTCGCAGCAGGATGTAGAGCTGGTCTTTGGAGGTGAGGATGCCAGGAAATTCTACATTGGTACACCTCTGGATATGGAGACCAGGATTTGCCTTGACCTTTCAGAACTGGTCAAGCGGACAAACGGCATCTTCGGTAAGAGTGGCACCGGCAAGACCTTTCTTACCCGCATGCTTCTCATCGGTATGCTGCAAAAATCAGCAGCCGTAAACCTGGTCTTTGATATGCATAGTGAGTATGGCTGGGAAAGCCGGAGTGAGGAGGGACGGAAGGTAAAAGCTCTGAAGCAGCTTTTCCCAAACCGGGTGGCTGTTTTTACTCTCGATGAGGAGAACGCAAGGCGTCGGCGTGTTAGCACTGACTATATTGTCCGGATTGGCTATGATGAGATAGAGCCGGAGGATA
>CAYOHA010000246.1:0-4444 GCA_964403625.1 uncultured Dehalococcoidales bacterium
AATTTCTTCATTTTTGAATAAAATATCTAGATAATAGCACACCCGTACTCGCCTAATACCACACTATAATTAAGGGGGTGTCTGACACCCCCCTGTCTTCCAATCCCTTTGCTTAAAATGCCTAGCCACGAGGTGGGGTAGGGACACCAAAAATGATATTCTGGCCACTCATATGATCAGAGGCACTAGAGACCAAGAATAATACCATTTCGGCAAGCTCTTCAGGTTCAGCAAACATACTAATTGATGTTGCCTGTTGTTCCGCCGGTTGTCTCCCTACCATAAACTTCCTTATTCTTTCGCTCATCGTCCCGCTAGGGGTAATAGTGTTAGCATATATACCGTAAGAAGTCATTTCCAGAGCTATTGACTTCATAAATGCGACTATTCCTGCCTTGGCAGCAGCGTAATCGGAACCGCCCGACATACCGTTAACTGCGGCGATGGAAGAAAAGCTGACTATCTTACCATACTTCCTCTCCATCATATATGGTAGAACTGCTTTCGTGCAGTTTCTTGCACCGTTCAGGTTTATATCGACAATCCGGTCCCACATCGCCTTGTCCTGGTTGATGAATGGCACTAGATTGTCACGGATATTTGGCCCCATCGAGCCTCCGGCTATGTTGCAGAGTATGTCGATTTTGCCATATTTCTCAATAGTAGCCTTAGCCATCTTTATGCAGTCTTCTTCTTTTGTCATATCCATATGAAACGTTGTTACTTCTCCGCCAGCTGCTCTGATTTCACCAGCCACCTTTTCAGCAGTTTCCGGCACTAAATCGCATAACATCACCTTAGCACCTTCCTGTGCCAGAAGCTTCGATGAGGCTCTCCCAACACCACTCCCGCCACCGACTACGATCGCAACTCTATCTTCTAGTTTCATTAAATTACCTCCCATCATTTTTTTATATTCATCCTGATAAGTTTAATCGAACTGCTTACTGTACTTCAATATTTAGCGTAGGTAGGCATAATATTTTTATACACTGCTACTAACTTCTCCCAATTCGCCGGCAAGTCTATTTTTTTAGTTACGAAGCTATTTCCAAAGCCAATACCGCCCACACATCGTAGTATCCCCATAAAGGCACCGGTCCCACCGGCAACAGCGAGCATTAATAACTCAGGGTCGGGAGCCGGACGCGGTGGAGGCGGTGTTGTCGGACCTTTGCCTCCGGCAGGAGGTGCCCCGGGTAAAGAAGGCACAGGAGCGTTTTTCAAAATATAGTCTTTCACCATTTGTTTTGTCCATCCCTCAGTGGCGAGCAGCTTGGCATGTCCCGGGATAAGTATAATACAGTTCATTCCCGTTCCGGCACCATTTGCCAGAGCTTTTAATATCCCCTCGGCATCTGTCCCCGAAGACATTGTCTGGTTAATGTTCATTACATAGAAGAGTGTCAGGGTACTGTCTTTCTTATCATAACCACGTTCTACATGGAGTGGTTTCCAGGGACTCTCTTCTTCGTATTCGCCTATTACCAGTCCGTACTTACCGGGATTACCCAGGACTCCCATATCCTCGATTCCCTTACGCATACCGCCTATGTTCCTTATGATTAGTGTCATAGCACGTCCGATGGCACTATTAGCCATATCACCGGGGCTCATTGCTCCGGTACCGCAGTTGATATGGAGGACATTGCGTATTGGTCCGTTGACAATCCAGAATGCAATAAATGAGCCGGTGCTGACTCCCAGCATATCAGACCTTGTTTTCCTGTCTGTAAGAACTTGGACAGCAGTTATTAGAAGTGGCATGTATGTCGGTAATACACCTGCCATAACTGCATTGACAGCAATTTTCTCCACCGTAGCCTTTCCCAACCTTGGTAGGATCCGGGTGACTTCATAGTCAGGAGGAAGATCTGTACCGGTAAGCATTTCAGCAACTGCTTCTTCAGTTGGTGGTATTATTGGCAAACCATCAGTCCATCCCCTTTGGTAGAAGAAGCGGTTTATCTCATTCAGACTACCCTTGAAAATTATTCTGGCAGCCTGTCGTATTTCCTCTCTTTTCGGAAATTTCTCTTCTTCTGTCAGGGGTCGGGTAAGCTCGGCAACTATTTTATCCATCACTGCAAGCATACCTTTTTCGATTTGTGATTCTACGCTGGCTTCACATGGAACAGTCTCCAGAACAACACGTACTCCCGGGAGACCTTTAACTGAAGCTGCCGAGCGGGCATCCATCATAAACCCTTCGTTAGCTACCATCACCACCGGTTTTCCCAGTTCTTCTATAGCGGCTGCATTGTACGCAAGGTACTTTGTACATGCCCCTCAGTCACCAACACCAAGAATAGCCGTATCTATTCCCTTTATCCACTTGATGAACTTTTCCTTGTTCTCCGTCTCAGTCTCAAGTACATTGGCTAAGGTTGACTCAAACCAGCTAAACTCAGCAGTCGGGAACTTTTTCTTCAGCTCTCGCTCTACAACAAGCATTACCGGCTTTGCCGCACGCTTGAAATTCCGAAAAAGACCAATCTTTTTACCGGCAAGGTCTGTTACCCGGGGGGAAATACTTCTAAACGGTATGGGATCGGCCTCAGCCCATGGGCTTAGGACTTCATACTGAGCGCCTAACTTGCTACTACTCATTCTGCATATCCTCCATATTCAACACGGAATAAAAGTTAACAATAACTCTTCAGATAAGAGAGTATTTTCTAATGCAATACATCAATTATTAGTCTGTTGTATTCACCACCAGTTTATATATGTTAATCCACTTCAAGTCTATATAAACACGATTACGTTACGTAGTGCTTCTCCAGCCATCGAGGATGCAACTGCATCATTAATTTTATCCAGGGGATATCTAGCGGTGATACTCTCATCCAACTTCAGACGTCCCGCCTTATAGATTTCTGCATAACGTGCGACATCCAGTTGTAGTCGTGTAGAACCCATCATACTACCGGTAAGCATTTTCTCACTGATAAACTCCATAGCCATAAACTTCGACAAGTCCCCAATTGCGATTCCAACGATGATTTCCATACCACGCGGCCCTAATACTGAAGAACCCTGGCGCACGGCGTCGATACTTGGTGTCATAATAAAGGAGTAATCTACTCCTCTTCCTTCAGTCATATCCTTGATAGCTTGTATAGGGTCAGCTACCTTTTTAGAGTTAAGTGTATGTGTCGCCCCGAATATCTTGGCTATCTCTAACTTGCTGTCTAGGATGTCGACAGCAATAACCGGATGCGCTCCACTAAATATTGCCCCCTGTACAGTATTAACACCAACACCGCCGATTCCAAATACGGCGACACTCTGGAATGGCTTAACCTGAGCACGGTTAATCACTGCCCCGAATCCCGTTATTACGGCACAGCCCAAAAGAGCTGCCCGGTCCATTGGCATATCATTTGGAACTTTAGCACACTGATATTCTCCGACAACGGTATATTCAGCAAATCCTCCTACAGGACCAGACAGAGTAGCAATAGGTATGCCTTTCTTGGTATGATGATGTGGCGGTCTTGGTGGGTTATTCTGGCATAAGTGGCGATATCCGAGCATACAGTTCATACAATGCCCACAGCCGCCTGTTACCGGAGCCATTACTACATGGTCACCGGGTTTCACTGAAGTAACACCTGGTCCCACCTCGTCAATATAACCCGAACATTCGTGGCCGGCTACACCGGGCAACTTTGCTGGCAGATCACCTATAAGCATATGTATGTCGCTGTGGCATATAGCTGCCGCTGCCAGGCGGACTTTAACTTCACCTGGACCCGGTGGGTCTAGATCTACCTCCTCTACTACCAGTGGTTTTTTCACCTCGTATAAAACTGCTGCTTTCATCATAACCTCCTATCATTCTATTTTTTAGCTGTACTGTGTAGCACATACTTCTCTTTGTTTTATTTCCTGTACTCAATAAAGTTGATAAATATCAAGTAAGGATTTTGTCCTCAAACCATGGGTCAATTTGTTCGTGAATTATAACACTTCATATGTTCACCGTCAAACGTAATGAACGTAATACTTAACAGAGAAGGTTTTCAAAGCACTTTGTTTTTCATACATCCTATCTTAGGTAACCATAGGTTTCTATATAAACGTATTTGATTCATATGCATATTTCAAAAGGGTTACTGTATTGTTGACATATGGAAATAATTGTATAATTAGTCATAACCAAAAGGACTTCTTTTCTACGCAACCACTCACTCTCCCCTACAGGAGATTGAGTCATGGCTACGAAAGTCGTAGAAACGCTGTTGAAAATTGCCGCTAACTATCTGATATTGCGCACACCCGATGGCCTGAAGAAAATGCCCTACAAGAATGCAGTCGTTTCGTACGGAGGTATGGTTCTGAGAGAGCTCCTAAGAAAAATGGTTAAGGTAATTGTCTAGGAAGAAGGGATTCAGATAGAGATATTATAAAAAGAATTCCTGCAATCGATAAGGCAAAA
>CAYOHA010000247.1:0-4424 GCA_964403625.1 uncultured Dehalococcoidales bacterium
CTGACACCGGCATAAAAATAATAACCGATCCGTATACGACTATGCCAAATATCAACTATGGCGTTATACAAGAGACGGCTGATATTGTTACCGTGAGTCATGAGCATGGTGATCACAACAATGTAGCTACCGTAAAAGGGAAGCCGGAGATAATTAGAGGCTCTGCCAAAATTAAAGGTATCGAGTTTAGCGGTATTTCTACTTATCATGATAATGCCGGCGGTGCTCAGAGAGGTAACAATACTATTTTTTGTTTTAGGGTCGATGGAATAAGGGTTTGCCATCTTGGTGACCTGGGACATATGCTTAGTGATAAGCAATTAGCTGATTTGGGTAAAGTGGATATATTACTCATCCCGGTTGGAGGGGGACCAACAATTGATCCTGATATTGCCTCTAAGGTTTGTGATAAACTGGTGCCTAAGGTAGTTATTCCAATGCATTATAAAACTGATAAATGCAACTTTCCGCCGTATAATGCCGATGATTTTGTTCGCGGTAAAAAAGAGGTTACCAAGCTGAATATCAGCGAAGCGGAGTTCAAACAAGGAGACCTTCACGCTACCACTCAGGTCATCGTATTAAAACCAGCACTTTAGGAAAACAAATGAGAGAAGCTGTTTTAATAAAATATAACGTATCATTTCTGTCTTGGGAGGGGGAGTAAGGCTTGATATTTGAAGCTTCTGAATTTGTATTTAAAGCGCCGGCGACAATATCCAGGGCTCGACGGGTCTTGATTAAGCCAAGCGCCTCCTATGCTGTGTCCTATCCGGTAAGTACCAGCCGTGATATTCTATCAGTGATAATAAGAGGTATCAGACAGGTTAGTGATGCCGATATCTTACTGCTTGAAGGTACCGCCGGCGGGGAGTCAATTTATCCGATATATCAAGCCCTGGGATATGACTTTCCACGAATCTTGATGCTGGACGTCAAAGATTGTATCTGGGTAGAGGTAGATAATCCTCTTCCTAAGCCCCTGGCAGTGCCAACCTTCTGGGTACCCAATGTTATACTATCCAGCGACTACCTGATATCGGTGGCTCCTCTTAAAGTCTTCAGGGGAAAGGGTAACCTCAGCATTATGAATATGCTCTCCTTACTACCCAGTACCAAGTATGGTGGTAAGGTGCAGGCAGGATGGGATACTTTGTATAGTCTGGGGATAGATAAAGTCATCACCGATCTGTATTTTACCTTACCCTTTGACCTGGGGATTATCGAGGCTCGTCAGAAGTTCAGTAGCTGGGATGACCCGCTTAATGGTGAGATAGAGGAGTATGGTAAGGTATTTATCGGTGAGCCATATGAAGTTGACCGCGAGGCTTCAGACACAATAGGGCTCGAAACAGATTACCTTGATCTGATTAAAGAAGCCAAGGTAGACTTTGAAATTTAGTAATATATACCAAAGGATAATCGCATGGCTATAGAAGAAACAAATATTGAACAAACTAAAACACATTGGTTCATTGACCTGGACTGGTACCAGCTAAATGGTCGTTCTTTTTTCATTCTTGCTCAGCGGTGCTTTTGTCCGAAATGTCGTAAACGTTTGGATATTGAGGAAACAGAGTTAACAGCCGATAAACTTCTCAACGTTATTAAAGATTGCTGTTCGCAGGAACGTGATTTTATTACTATTAGGTTACCTATTCTGGAGAGCGTATTTCGCCTTTTCCTGGCTAATGGTAACCATCCTCTTGAGTTGAAGGGATTGGTCAGGCAGTTGAGCGAGCGGCGGGGTGAAGAGTTTTATCCCATCTCAGAGGACGTATTATCTCGTCTTCTTAAAAACGACCAGTACTACGGGATAAGGCAGGTTGTCGTCTAGTACCTTATGCTGAAATCAGAGTAATCACCGGTATATTCTAACCAGGTGGTTACTATTCTATCTACCCTGGCTCTGGGTGGTCCTACCTTGAGATAATTTATCAGCTTTTCTAGCTTTGCCTTTTCTCCCTCAGCGTGGACTTCAACTGCTTCCACATCGTACAAATTACGTACGTAGCCAGTCAAGCCCAATCCTAATGCTTGCCTTTTGGTAGAATCACGGAAGAAGACGCCCTGCACCCGGCCATATACCGTCGTTCTGATGGCAGATGGTTCAGTCATTGTCCGGTCTCTCAATGACCCTGATGGGGAAGTAAGGTTTATCCAGTCTAACCAAGCCATGCTGCTGGGCAAGCTTAATCGCTTCGTCAAATTCTTCTTTATGTATACGACGAGAAAGTTGTGGTATTGAAAATGCCTGGTAACATGGATGGTATTGGGCCATAATATTCAGATAGGTATTAGTCGAGACTTCCTGAGCCAGAAAACGCACTATATCCTCGGTCCCGGCTAATCGATCAGGCAATACTAGGTGACGCACCAGCAGACCCCGTTGGGCAATACCATTCTCATCTATCTGAAGGTCGCCTACCTGACGGTACATTTCCTTGATGGCTGCCCTATTTATTCCTGGATAGTTTTTTACACCCGAAAATAGCTCAGCGGTCTTCTCATTAGCATACTTCATATCTGGCATATAGATATCAACAATCCCATCCAGTAATGCCAGAGTTTCAACTGAGTCATAGCCACCAGAGTTATAGACTAGAGGTAGAGAGAGTCCCATACCAGCCGCCAGTTCCAGGGCTTCGAGAATATAAGGTACAACATGGGTTGGACTTACCAGATTTATGTTATGGCAGCCCCTCGCCTGGAGCGACAGCATTATCCCTGCCAGTTCCTCGCTGTTTACATTGTAACCTTCACCAAGCTGGCTAATCGTGTAGTTCTGGCAGAATACGCAATTTAGGTTGCAGTAACTAAAAAAGATTGTTCCTGAGCCGTGCCTGCCTACCAGAGGTGCCTCTTCTCCAAAGTGGGGTCCAAAGCTGGAAACCATCGACTGGCTCGTAATATGGCATTTACCCTCTTCACTCACCGATCGGTTAATTCCGCAGTGTCGAGGACATAGACGGCACTCTTCCAGGATTGCTTTGGCTTTATCAGCCCTAGCCTTTAACTCTCCACTACAATGTAGATGTTGATATGCGGCTATCTTGCCTACTCCTCCTCTTCTTCCCTTTCCTTCTTTCCCTTCTTGATTATTTCTACTGTTATTGGGGGAGGCAAGATAGTAGCTACCGTTTTCTTCTTGGCATCCTTTTTCGGTTTTTTAGGCTCTCTATGTCTGTAATCTCGTTTACCCATATTGATACCTCTATATGACTCTAGGTCTTCGGAGTCTTTTAATTGAAGTTTAGCAAAGAAGAGCTATTGTGTAAAGCTACCTGACAAAGCTATTACAAACCGGTTGCCTCAGCAATCTTTCGAGAGTCTCTCAAGTGCTGACCGGGCAGCTTCGGTTTGGGCTTCTTTTTTACTTTTTCCTGAGCCTCTGCCTAACACGACGTCGTCGGTTCTCACCTCAACAGTAAATGTCCTGCTGTGGTCTGGCCCGGTTGTTTCTACCACTCGGTATGTGGGTGTCCGTTGTAACCTTGATTGGATGAGTTCCTGGAGTGCTGATTTATAATCAACTGCTGTACCCTGGCTTATCACGTTCTGAAACTCAATATTGAATAGTTTCAGGATTAATTCTCTGGCGACTGGCAAACCCTGGTCAAGAAAGACAGAGGCTATTATTGCTTCCAGAGTACAAGCCAGGTTAGCTGATTTATTTCGTCCACCGCTGGTATCCTCCCCCTTTCCCAAATAGAGGTAATCACCGAGCTTGTTAACCTTTGCTATATGAGCAAGTGTTTCTCGCCTTACCAAAGCAGCACGGAGTTTAGTCATCTCTCCTTCACTAAATTGGGAGAATGTTTGGTACAGTTTTTCCGTAACCACCAGCCCTAAGATGGCATCACCCAGGAATTCAAGCCTCTCATTAGAGGTAAAGATAAGACCTGGATTCTCATTGAGGTAAGAGCGGTGGACCAGTGCCTGCTCCAGTAGGGATTTATCATTAAAGACAAATCCCAGAATTTTTTCCAGGTTAGTTAGATCTGCCAAATCGAGCCTTCCTTTCTCCAGTATTTCTAATTCAGCTTAAATTCTATAGTCCGCCCTGTCAAATAGTCTTATTTACCTAGAGTCCTTAACCTGCAAGATTTAAATATTCTGAGTATAGAAAAACTTTAGGAGAGCCACTATTGCTCTCCTTTAGTCTTACACTGTACTAGAAATGATTCTATAAATGTAATAGCATCTCCAGCGGGTTAGGATTTATAAGTTAGTAAGTATGGGTATTGACTAATTATCCTTTCTGCCGGAGTTGGGAGACCCTCTCCTAGAATCATGTCAAGTACATCATCAAATGATGATGCTAATTTTAGTATTACTTCTATCTTTATTCACCTCCCTTCTTGATAATTTTAAATATATAATGGAGTCATTTAAGCATAATTATAGACGATGAGTTAGTCATT
>CAYOHA010000248.1:0-4419 GCA_964403625.1 uncultured Dehalococcoidales bacterium
TCAAACCTCTCTGTTGAGCAACACTGCAGCGAAGACGAGTGCCATCGGGCATAGCGTAAGAAAAATCTAACTCTCTCTCACGATTGTATATTTCCATATCGTCATCAGTGGCCAATTGCTCCAGAGCTTCACGAATATTGCTCTCGGTCAAGTCTGGTAGATTGTCGATTTTTTCTAGGAAGCCATCTACACGTATTAGAGGCGGGCTGTTGACCGACATATGCAAATCGGAAGCCCCTTTGGCTGCGGCTGTATTAATAAGAGTAAAGATGTCCATATTTCTCCTTCAAACCTTCACCATCTCAGATTATATTTAAGATCATCTTTTTAGAACTACACAATTAGTAATAGTCCTGATTTACCTGTGATATTACACCTTATATATTTATTATTACGACGTAATTATGAATTTGAAAAGGTATTATGTTCTATTTTTATTATAGATACTATATTTGAGAACGATATATTTCTATATGTATTTGTCGTTTATAAACACTAAAATCCCTTACATTAGTACAATATAAGATTTTAGGCTAAATATATATAAATGCCCCCGAGATTGCCCGGCTAAAGAAGTATTAAAACAGTATAAAAATCCAGCGATTACATGATTAGAGTAAAATAGCTGATAATATAACTTATTATATCAGAGTGGTATAATAGGAAACAATTAAATAATGCATGAACAGAGTATTGTTGAATCCCTGTTACTTCTGGCACTCGAGAAAGCTGAGAAAGCAAAAGCAAGTAAGATTCTCCGTATTTATCTCGTTGTTGGCGAGCTTTCTGGCGTACTTGAAGAGGCTGTGGATTTTTATTTTAGTTTCCTTGCAAGAAATACTATCGCAGCTGAGGCAAGTCTTTTTTATATGCATGTTCCAGCCCAGCTACGCTGCCGCAATTGTAACACGGTTTTTTTACCTGAAAAACTGAATTTGCACTGTCCCAATTGTAAAGAACAGCAGGTTGAGATAATATCTGGACGCGAATTATATATTGACAGTATGGAGGTAGAATAAATGAGCATAAAAATACTGACCATTAAAGAAGATATCCTGGGTGCTAACGATGAAAAAGCGAGGAAAAATCGTGAATTACTAGACAAGCACAAGACCATTATGATTAACATTATGTCCTCACCCGGTGCCGGCAAGACCAGTCTTATTATGCAGACCATTAGCAGGTTTAAGCAAAAAACACGTATTGGAGTTATTGAAGGTGACATAGCTTCGACAATCGACGCGGATAAGGTCAGTAAAGAAGGTATCCCGGTAGTCCAAATAAATACCGCGGGTGCCTGCCATCTCGATGCCAATATGATTAAGGGTGGGCTGGATAATCTAGCTCTTGACCAGATTGACCTAGTCATTATCGAAAATGTAGGTAATCTTGTCTGTCCGGCCGAGTTTGCCACTGGTTCACATAAAAAAGTAATGCTTTTGAGTGTTCCTGAAGGCGATGACAAACCCTATAAGTACCCCTTAATGTTTTCAGAAGTTGATGTAGTACTGGTTAATAAAATAGATGTCCTGCCATATTTTGATTTTAATATAGATACCTTTTCCAAAGCGGTCAAAGGCTTAAACCCTTCTGTTAAGATATTTCCAATCTCTGCGAAGACCGGAGAAGGTCTGCAATCATGGTTCTCCTGGCTTGAAGAAACGATAAAATAAAGAAAGGATAGAGAAGTATGAATAATAACGACATATATACTGAATTGTCAAAGAAGCTGGGGGTTCCAAATTCTACACGCTTCGTGAAGGTACTCGATGCAATGTTTACTCCTGAAGAAGCCTTGATTTGCAGGGAGTTGTTTGAACCGGCAACCTGCCAGGAACTGGTTAGCAGGCTCAATATCGATGAGAAAAGACTCTCCAAGACGCTTGATAGCCTGATAGATAGAGGGATACTTACTAGGGGAAGAACACAGTATGCCTTCCACACAAGTCTCATTGCATTCCATCATGATGCCGTTGCCGATACTGCACCACACACAGGACCGAACGCAGTACCCCAGAGAGTCAAGGAATTATGGAGTGACTTCTTTCGGAATGAATGGTGCGATATGTTCGTTGAAAATGCTATCAGGACGCAATCAATGGGAGGGCGGAGCCTACCGATATCGCCGGCTATCGGAGCACTCGAACGTAGCCCTGATATACGTCCTGAGGATATTATGCCGGAAGAAAACTTCAAATTGAAGATTGAGAACGCAAAAAGAAGAATCCTGGCTCCCTGCGGTTGCCGGGTATTATGGGGAATCTGTAACCACCCACTGATGACGTGTTTTGCCTGTTTCGACAGGCCGAGAGGAGAATACTTTCTTAACCAGCCAGGTCGTTTGCTAAAAGAGGTTACCCTGGCGGAAACACTTGATATTGTGCGGGAAGCTGAAGAATCCGGGCTGGTCCACTGGGGAGACTGTTATTGTTGTAATTGTTGTTGTGAGAATCTATACTCTGTCACCCGGGCTAATAGATTCGACCTGATGACACCCAATCGTTTTCAGGCTGTTGCGGATGAGGATTTGTGTAAAGGCTGCCAGGACTGTATCGAGCGGTGTCCATTTGATGCCATCGAAATGCGGAAGAGTGTAAACTCTAAAAAGATGAAGGCATACGTTATTCCCGAAAAGTGTAAGGGATGTGGAGTCTGTATCGTTGGATGTAAGCATGATGCTCTAACCTATAAAATAGTAAGACCTCCTGAGTACCTTAAACCTCCCAGAATGACTCCACCTCCAAGTGTATCAGGTGGACCTCCTCGTAGGATGCTAATGTGGGGTTATTATGACTTAAAGTAAGCTTAACCAAGATAAAAGAACCGGCACTTCAACACTAATAGATATCCGTTAATTAACTAAATCCTTCAGGGAGTCACCCCGGATTACTCAAGAAAGTTCAAAATGAAAGGAGCAGCATGAGTGCTACTGAAGTGCATGAAGAAATAAAAAAGGCAGGTTGTGCCTTTTGTGCCGGTAATTGCGGTGTCCTTGTCCACGTTAAAAACGGTAAAGTAACCCGAATCGAAGGTAATCGAGAACATCAATTGACTCTGGGCAATGTGTGTGAAAGAGTCGGTTATGCCTCAAGGTGGCTTTATCACCCTGACCAGCTAATGTATCCTTTGAAAAGAGCGGGTAAGCGTGGCGAGAGTAAATGGGAGAAAATAGACTGGGAACAGGCTTTTGACGAAATTGCCGGTAAATTACGGGAATTAAAGGAAAAATATGGACCGGAAAGCCTGGTCGTTACCGAGGGAACCTACCGGAGCGGGATGTTCTGGATGCGTTCCCGATTCTGCAATCTGTTTGGCAATCCACAGAATATTGCTCATGCCGGAGTCATTTGTTTCTTAAACTGCTATGCTATAAATATGGCTATGCTCGGAGGCTGCTGCAGCCTGGTAGCGAATACATCACACTCGAATTGTTCTGTAATCTGGGGACAAAACCCTGCCAGTTCCTTTCCGAGGACCATGTCCGCTATTGAAAAGGGACGGAGTGAAAAAGGCAGCAAAATAATCGTTATTGACCCCAGACGTACCAGGACCGCCGATATTGCCGATATATGGCTGCAGCTCAGACCCGGTACTGATGCTGCTTTAGCCCTTGGCTGGTTAAATGTCATTATCAATGAAGAATTATATGACAAAGAATTTGTCTTAAGATGGACTTATGGCTTTGAGCAGTTAGCCAAGCGTGCTCAGGAATATCCACCACAAAAAGTCGCTGAAATCACCGGACTTAATGAAGAAAATATTATCTCTTCAGCCAGGATGTATGCAACCTCAAAACCAGCCTGTATAGTACGTGGTGTAGCAGTCGACCAGATTGGTCGCAACGCCTCCAGAATAGAACAGGCCAGAGTAGCCCTGCGTGCTATAACCGGAAACCTTGATGTCAGAGGTGGTGACCTGATTCCCAGTATCGGGCCAGAAATTAATGGGAAACTCTTCAGGCGGGAGGTGATCCTCGAGCTTATCGACAAGTTACCCCTAGAGCAACGCAATAAGCAAATCGGTGCTGACCTTTTCAAGGTTATGTCCTGGCAGAGCTACGAATTAACCTCAGAGTATTATAAAAAACTCTATGGGATGCCAGAACCCGTTGGCCACCGTCTGGCAGCATCGCCACCGTTGACCTGGCGGGCGATTCTCACCGGAAAACCATATCCTATTAAGGCAATGATTACCTGGGACAGTAATCCATTACTCTGGGCTGGCAATACTAAACTGGTCTATGAAGCTCTAAAGAGTCAAAACCTGGAGCTCCATGTTGTTTGTGATTTCTGGCTGACACCTACCGCTGAACTGGCTGATTACGTGTTGCCAGTTACGAGCTGGATGGAAAGGCCGCTTTGTTCCTGTAGATTCTCAAGATAAATGACCACTTTCAGGGTGTTTTTCTCAAGTTAATTT
>CAYOHA010000249.1:0-4415 GCA_964403625.1 uncultured Dehalococcoidales bacterium
GGAAATTTCCTATTGGTCGAATATTCTATAGGGCGTCTAAGAGGGATGGAGTCCCTCTTATAAAAATTCCCCCTCTCCTTCAAAGGAGAGGGGGATTAAGGGGGTAAGGTTGACACAAAAACTATAGACTCTTGGCCATATAGTCGGATAGCAAGCTGTAGCCGGACTCGCGGTAGTACTCCCTGGCTCCGACCCCGCTTAAAATGACCATCTGCCGGGCGTGAAATTCTTCACGGGCAATATTCTCAGCTTCAGTAAGTAGTGCCCTGCCCAAGCCCTTATGCTGGACTGCCGTCGGACTCTGCCGCTTCAGAGGGACTTCAGGACCGTAGACGTGTAGCTCTCTAATCAGGGCTTTACTACCTTCATTCTCCTGTCCCAGCCTGGCTATTGGTCTGGACTGAATCCTCATCCTGAGCAAGCCAAAGAGTGTCTCCCGGGAATCTTCAAAGGAAAGAAAAATTTCCCTGCCATCTGAAGCCTCGTAGTCCACTCTCGTCATCTGTGGTTCGCCTGTTTCCCAGCCATTCTGCGAACGGTGACCGTATTCCCGGCACCGGATGCAGTGGCACTCGTTCCCTAACTCTTTCATACGCTGTCGCACCACGTCCCTAAGCGAGTCCTTCAGACCGCCAACAATATACTCTGACGGGATATCACGTAATACCCGCGAGATCCTGACATATTTGGGAACACCAGCCTTAATATCGGCCACCAGGTCGGTCATTATATCATCGGGATATGGCTGGTAACGGCCGTCCCGGTACCACCTTTCCAGTTCGGTGCCTTCAACCACCATGGTGGGGTATATCTTCAAGCCATCGGGTTTAAAGCGGTTATCGCTGAATAACTGTCGCGACAGCTCCAGGTCCTTCTCCGGAGTTGAGCCGGGAAGCCCTGGCATCCAGTGATAGTGCACCTTAAAGGCGTGCTCCCTGAGTAAGCGGGTGGCGGTAACCACGTCCTCTACGGTGTGCCCTCTCTTTACCAGATGATAGATTTCATCATCCAGCATCTGGACTCCCAGCTCCACTCGGGTAGCGCCGAACTCAAGCATCCTGTCTATTTGCTCCTGCCCGCACCAGTCAGGCCTGGTCTCAATACACAGTCCGGTACAGCGATGGCTGGCTTTCTCGTTAAGTAGCTTTGCTTCTTCCAGGGTCGAAGATCCTTCACCATTCAGGCCATCATAGCAGTCTTTGATAAACTGGTACTGGTATTCCACCGGGCAGGCGAGGAAGGTGCCGCCCATAACGATTAGCTCAATCTTATCCGTAGGATGCCCCATTTCGGACAGGACTTTCAGCCTCAGTCTGACCTGTTCTCCAGCATCATAGTTACACTGCCTAGCCCGTAAAACGGCTGGCGAACCCGGGGTATAGCTTTGAGGTGCTGCCGAGAAGGTGGGACAATAGATGCACTGCCCCGGGCACTTCATCGGCAGGGTCATCACTGCTACCGGTGTCACTCCTGAGATTGTCCTGGCAATTTTTTTCATAGTATACTTCTCTATAATATACAGTTTAGCAAATTTTGACCGATGGCAACACTGAGAGAAGTATACGATAAAATCGCCCCGGCCCGTTACAATTTACACCACTGGACCAGGTTCCGCCACGAGTTGGAAACGCTGGCATCAAGGTGGCGAGAAGTTCCGCCTTTCGAGGTTCAGGAGGGACGGCGGACAAGCATATTACTCAACCTTGGCTGCGGTCATGGCGCCGATTTCCTGCCTTTCAAGGCTCAGGAGGGACGGCAGGCAAGCCTGCCTTTTATTAGCGGATTTGAACTGTACGGCGTTGATTTCTCACCGGTCATGCTCGAACTCGCCCAGAAATACGCTAAAAAATTCGGCTTTACGGCAAATCTAATCCTTGCCGATGTCCTTTACCTGCCTTTCCCCGATGAGACCTTTGACAAGGCAATCTCGGTAGCTACCTACCACCACATCAAAGGTAAGAATGAGAGACAAAAAGCGTTTAATGAATTGAGGAGAATACTGAAGCCGGGCGGCGAAGCTTTTATCACTGTCTGGAACCGCTGGCAGCCTGGTTTCTTGTTCAGAGGTAAGGAAGCAGAGATACCCTGGCGGACAAAGGAAGGCACGCTTTACCGCTACTACTATTTCTTCTCCTACCCTGAATTAGAAAAGCTGGCAGAGCAGGCAGGTTTTATAGTGCTTAAGTCCTTTCCCGAGAGTTCTTATCATTTCCCGCTTAAATTCTTCTCAAGTAATATATGTTTACTGGTGAAAAAAGTAAGTTAGATATGTAATAATGAGACAGCAAATTGAATATGCCGGAAAGGCTAAAATAATGCTACAGGAGACTATCATGCCAGTAGTTACTATTGATATGTGGGAAGGGCGTACCGTTGAACAGAAGAAACAACTCGTCGAAGGGATAACTAAAGTGATGGTGGATAAACTTGGTATCGCTCCAGAGCACATTACCATTATCATCAGGGATGATCCCAAACATAACTGGGCAACCGGTGGTAAACTTGCTTCGGAAAAATAACACTACAAACTAGATTCAGTTATTACAGGTTTGTTTATTATGCCAGTGTATTCTATGATAAACTTGGTATAATAGAATAGACCACCAAGGATTGAGGCGAGGAGAGACTTATGGACTGGGGAAATATTCAAGAAAATCTACCGATTATTATCGCAGCCATCGTGCTGTTACTGTTACAGTTCGTCATCAGGCGGAGACGCTCTCCGGAATCAAAACAGATAGAAATTATCCAGAACCTGATGTCTGAAATCAATATCAACCTCAGGCTTGCCGAAGTCCTTATCTCCGGTGAACAGATAAAGAGGTTGCTAGCTACCAGCTGGAGGATAAACAAAAATAAACTGGAATTTCTGGACACAGCGGTGCAGGCTAACCTGAATGATGCTTTTATGATTGTCGAAGACTTCAACCAACAAGTAACTGCTTCAAAAAAATACGGGTCAATCACTTATATTGCCAGTATCAATGCGGACAGGTTGAAAGAAAAACTCACCAAGAGCAAGGAAGGGCTTGAACAGTGGCTCCTTGCCAAGACAGGGACAAAAGAGCCCACTCAAAAACCTCCAGGTATGTTTGATTTTCTAATCGGTAAACGTTGATAAGCTTTTCTTGTTGACTGGTACATCCTTGAATATTACCCATCTAGCGGGCAACCTGATAGTTAGATATTATCCATTTTCGGGAATGAGCTTGCCTGAGTTGTAGTAATCGTGCCTGAAATGAAGCAGTGTT
Source organism: uncultured Dehalococcoidales bacterium (assembly GCA_964403625.1). Taxonomy (GTDB): domain Bacteria; phylum Chloroflexota; class Dehalococcoidia; order Dehalococcoidales; family UBA2162; genus CAYOHA01. The sequence continues at coordinate 3,252 of CAYOHA010000249.1, forward strand.
AATATCGTTAGTAGACATAATGATGCCATCTTCCCTGTTATCAGTATAATATTCCTTTCGCACGCCAGCTTTATTAAAGCCATATTTAAGATAAAGAGCCTGAGCTCCAGTATTGGAGGCACGAACCTCCAGAGTAACAATATTAACCTTTAACTCCAAAGCCCGGTCGATAACAGATATAAGTAATAGTTCGCCAATTCCCTGCCGACGGTACTTTTCCCGCACTGCGATGGTAGTGATATGGGCTTCATCCGCCATAACCCAGAAGCCAACAAAACCAGTGATATAATGCCCCGAGGGTGAGTTTACATTTTCAGATAAACGCTCATGGCTAAAAAGTCTCTTCAGTCCCGATACAAGTCCGGATTTATTTCTTCCTGATGGATTTTTTATTACACTAGGTTCAACAGCCTTCTCTTCATCATACGCTACGATATAGTACGACATCCGGTTGTTCAGTTCACGCTCGTAGTTAGGCGGTGGCCACATCGTGGGGAAGGCTTCACGGTCGATATCAGTTACCTGAACGACATCCTCCTTCCGCATCATACGCAGAGTGTTGACCAAATATCTATCTCCTCTCAGATACAACTAACTAATGGAATTTTACGCCTGCTTGAGTATGGTACCTACTTCGGAAATCATTGTATCACAACACGACTACCATCAATAAATAATATTATAACAGCCTATCCCGCTAACAAGACTGTATGAACACGTCATTCCCGACCTGATAAGCCTGTGTGCAGGCGCAGAATCCAGACACCTTACTTTTAGCTCCAATACTGGGTTCCCGTTTTCGCAGGAATGGTATAATTTAGTGTCTATACTACATTTTCAGACAACCTTAGGTATAATTCAGTGTTTATTCTACATTCTCGTTTAACCTTGACAGTTTACACTAAATCGTGTAGCATTAAGCTATGGTGAATCAGTACCGAGTAGACCGACGAGAATGGGATAGCGAACGAATACGAGCTTTAAGACAGCATCTAGGAATAACCCAACGTGAAATGGCAAAGAGGCTGGGCACACGCCAGCAAACTATAAGTGAATGGGAATTAGGCTTATACCGACCCAGAGGTGCTTCATCTACTCTACTTACCATCGTTGCTGAACAGGTAAAATTCAGGTATAACGCCAGCCCTTCTAAAATCCCTAAAT
>CAYOHA010000250.1:0-4401 GCA_964403625.1 uncultured Dehalococcoidales bacterium
CGTTTATCGCAACGGGTTTAGAGGGCGGTGGACATATAGGCCTTGATAGAATTCCCACTTTTGTATTGATTCCCCAGGTTGTGGATGCTATTAAAATCCCGGTTGTCGCTGGAGGTGGCATTGTGGATGGGAGAGGCATGGTTGCTGCCATGGCTCTGGGAGCTGAAGGCGTTTATTTGGGTACCAGATTCATTGCCACCAAGGAGTGTCCGGCGCATGCGACATACAAACAGGCTATTATCGATGCCAATGACACCAGCACGGTAACATTTACCAGTATGGTTGGTTTATGCCGAGTCTTGAAAACGCCACCAGTGGAGCGTTTTGTCCAGATGGAATTAAATGGTACGGCTACTGAAGAGGAAATGGTAAAGTTACATCGTCACGAAACCCGTCCCTGGCTAGAGGGAGACTGGTCTACTACTGTTTTTCCGTCCGGTGCTTGTGTTGGTATGATAAAAGAGATCACAAGCGCTGCTGAAGTAGTAAATAGTATTGTTAAGGAAGCTGACGAGATACTCAAAAATATGTGTAAACTAGGACTTGACACAGACTAGAAAAATGACTGATTTTAATTGACTGCCAAAGTAGTTATCTAACCGGTGTCTTTTTAATGACAAACGAAGGGTGCTTCCGACGTTACCCTATATTTTTTCCTTTACATATCACTGAGATTTCCACTCGGACTATCAAGTCCCTGTAATTCTCTGGCTCTTTATTGACTTGCGCAAGGTACCACTTGAAACTACATTAAACTAGACAGATATATCCCCAGTTCCTCGACACCCCTGAGAGAGGATGAGAAAACTAAGCCACCAGTAATAGTAAACATTGTATATACAATGGTCATAACCAATGGGCATCTACATCTTATATCCGTGATAGCCCTTTAACGTAGGTGGATATCGAATAGGGCATTTGTCTGCCTCCACGTTCTTGAATGGATAGGCAAGTGGGCTGTGTTTCAGGTTCATTGATATTAACATTTCAGTTACTCTCACAGCAGCCAAAGTTGAGTCAACCACAGGTACGCCGAGCTCTTCCTGCAATCTATCTGCCACTCCCATCATAAAAGCGCACCCCAATACGAGCACGTCAGCTCCGTCCTCTTCAATTGCCTTCCTGCCCTGCTCTAATAGACCCGTTACGTCGGTAGAGTCTTTGCTCGCAGACGCATCAGCTCCGTCGACTGCAGACCTATGCGTTCTGATTGATACAACTCTGTCAAGTAGACCCTGAGCTTGGATATTTCGTCGTATATTTATGTAGAATTCATGATGGTACTTTTCGCTAAGTTTCAGGTCTTTATGCTGGATTCTGGCTCCTGTTGTTATTATCGATATTGTATTACCAAGAAGACAGGCTATATGGCAAGCCGCTGCACCTATACCAACGACTGGGATTCTCACTACTTCCCTAGCCTCGTCTATTCCCGTGTCGCCAAAACAACCTATGATGGCTCCTGAATATCCATCCCTTTCGCCTTTAAGGATCTCCTCTACTATGTAAGGGACAGACACCGAGATGTGATACATAGAGTTAGGAAGCTCTCCACCATACTCGATATCTCTGACAACGATTTCGTACCCCGGAGATGTATACCTGTCCACAGACTCCTGAACCATCTTGTTGAATCTGTCAGTCGCACTCGGTTGAACATAAAGGATTCTTTTTGAATTCATTACTTTACCTCCCAAAACTATTTTGTCTCGAGGAGATCAGCCTTTTCATTTAATCAGTTTAAGTTAAATTATCTTCTCTCTCCGCAATTCAGCAATCCTTGCTTCGGAATACCCGAGAAGCTGAGAGATTACTTCATGGGTGTGCTGACCAATCAGAGGTGGTGATCTGAATACCTGCTCCACCCCTGACACCTTGATAGGATTTCCCGCTAACCATATCGTCTCACCCTGAGCCCAATCAATAGGGACTACCATTTGTTGGTGAAGTACCTGGGGATCGGAAAGAACCTTATCTATGGTGTTTACTGGTCCGAAAGGTACCCCCTCATTAATCAAGCGTTCTACCCACTCTTCAGTACTCCTGCTGAGCATGATTTCCTCCATAATAGAGGTCAGTTCATTTTCATTTTCACTTCTCTTGTCAACGGATTCAAATTTTGGATCTGTGGCTAATTCTTCACGACCAAGAGCCCTGCATAGACTCGGCCAGAACCTGTCTCCGCCGATAGCGGCAATTACGATATGTCCATCTTTCGTCTTGTAAATCCTGTATGTTGGCCTGGCTATATCCGGTCCTCCGGTAATGTTCCCTACGTGAAAAAATGCAGGCACACGAGCGTATAACAGGGCAACCTGGCCATCTAACAAGGCGACTTCAACCTTGTTGCCTTCGCCGGTACGTTCGCGTGAGTAAAGGGCAGACACGACGCCCTGAGCAGCCCACATCCCTCCGACGCAGTCGCTAATTGAAAGCCCAGATCTGGCCGGAGGAGGATTCCCAGTGATACTCATTCCACCCGACATTGCTTGAAGTATTAGATCAAAGGCAGGGCGGTCTCTATAGGGACCTGTTGAACCAAAACCGGTAATAGAACAGGATATTATTCCTGGATTTATCTTTTTTAGACTTTCGTAATCAAAGCCCCACTTCTCCATAACACCGGGGCGGTAGTTATTAAGGACAACATCAGCTTTTTTAGCAAGATCGTAGATAATTTCTTTGCCCCCCGGCTCTTTGAAGTTCACAATAATACTCTTTTTATTCCGGCAGGTGGCCAAAACGACGAAATCATCTGAATTTAAACCGCCGTCTCCTATTTGCCTTAGTCCCGGAGGTTCAACTTTTATTACTTCCGCCCCCAAATCACCAAGTATCATTCCTGCATAGGGTCCGGCTAAGAACTGTGATAGCTCTATAACTCTTACCCCTTTCAGTAGCATGGTATCTAATCACCCCCTTTATAAACTTATTGGTAGTTTCATTTTGATAAGCTCTTTTTTACGATTTTTACCATCTTAAGATATCACTACTCATAAAAATAGCACAAAATTTGGACATAATCAGAATGACGTGATTTTAGTTTATCACTCCTGCTCTTCGCAGTTCTGCGATGTCCTTCTCACTATAATCTAGGCTTTTAAGAATTTCTTCAGTATGTTGACCAGTGATAGGAGATACTCCTCTAATCTGTCCCGGAGTTTCTGACAGCTTTATGGTGATTCCGGGTTGTTTTATTTTTCCGAGAACCGGGTGGTCGACTTCCGTTATCATCCTTCGGTGCAGCAGATGGGGATCAGAAAGAATTTCGTCGAACTTATAAACCGGGCCGACACAGGTATCCGCCTCCCACAGGATTCCTAACCATTCATCTCTGGTCTTTGTGCGAAAAACTTTCTGAAAAGTAGAAAGTATCTGTTCCCTTTTTTCTAGCATCTCTCGTGTGTCTGGAGCGTATACCCCGACCGCTCTTTGGTACGGCAGGAATTCCTCTAGCCCTAGTGCCCTGCAAAGCCGTTCCCAGAACCAAGGTTCTCCGGGGGCAATGTTAATATACTTCCCATCTTTAGTTTCAAAAACAAGTGACGGTCTTTCTCCTAACTGTGGTTGCCTCCCGGTTGTAAAGAATTGAGGTCCGTGACGTATCATCATGAATAAAACGAGAGCATCGACCATTGATGTGTCGACAAACTGCCCCTTCCCAGTCTTTTCTCTTGCGATAAGTGCCATAAGAATACCGATTACGGCTTGCATACCTCCACCGGCGAGGTCACCTATTGGAATACCAGGTATAGCGTGGCGACCATCTGGAGTGCCAGTAATACCTAAAATACCAGCTATAGATATGAAGTTAGTATCGTGTCCGGGGTAGAGACGATAGGGGCCATCATGCCCGTAGCCTGTAACTGAACAACAGATAATTCTTGGATTTATCTCCTTAAGAGTATCATAGTCCACGCCAAGACGTTCTGTTACCCCTGGCCTGAATTCGTCGATAACAACGTCCGCTGTTTTAGCAAGCTTATAAAAAATATCCTTACCCTGCTGCGTCTTCAGGTTTAAACATATACTTTTCTTACCACGTTCATCAAACTGGTAGGCAGCGGCTATCTCCCTTCTCCTTTCCTCCTCTGCTTCGGATATCGCATTGCTATCTGCCTTAGCTCCTTCCTGCCTAAGGCGGGTTTGAGGTTGCTGGATTTTAATTGCATCAGCTCCCATGTCAACCAAAAACATCACAGCGAGCGAACCTGTCGGAAATGTCGTTAAGTCGAGTACCTTTATATGATCTAAAACTTGCATCTCCCCAACTCCTATTAATGAAGTTTTTAAAAGACAATTACTATTTTATCCCCTCTTTCAGGGGAACTTTCACATTGAACGAGGGACTGTGTTTTTTCTGCCCTCTTTCATGTCCTACTCCTTTTCCTTTTTCTATTT
>CAYOHA010000251.1:0-4395 GCA_964403625.1 uncultured Dehalococcoidales bacterium
TAACATGCTAAGAGGTAAGCATATTGATGTCGGCGTTTTGGGAGGCTTTCAGGTATCAGAGCGGGGAGACTTCGCCAACTGGGCATTTGAATACCCGGTGCCATCCTGGGGAATTGGTATAGGAGGTGCTTTTGAGCTGGTTGTCGGGCCAAAAAGGTGCATTGTTGCCATCACCCATCTAGACAAGAATGGAAAGTCAAAGATAGTAAGAGAACTCACTATGCCCCTCACTGGCGCCCCTCAATATGTAGACCTTATTGTCACTGACCTAGCCGTTATTGAGGTAAAAGGACCAAAGGGAAAGAAAGAGGGGCTTGTTCTCAAGGAGGTAGCGCCTGGTTGGACAGCAGAGGAGGTTCAGGTACTAACCGATGCCACACTCGAAGTAGTCCCCCATCTTAAAATATACGAGTTATAGTTTCAAAGGACGTAGTTTTTGTTTTAACGCTCTGCTGATGTCATTACCTAATCTTCATCTCTAGCTTTTTATAATAGCCTCCTTCATAAGTAATAATCAAACACGAATAATAAATGTCCATTTCTAAAAACAAACACCTGTTGCCGGTTGTCCCTGGATGTACATAGTAGCGTAAATTCCCGTGAAAAACTAAGGGGGTATAAAGATTGACATGATAAGTAAAAAATTAGCGGTATTGAGCCCGCAAGGCAAAGCTCCTCCAATACATTTGGTGCCTATGGCACCTGTTGTTACTGAAGCGTTTCCAGAACTCATAAGAAACTTTGCGTATAAGAAGGGTATGCCCAAACTACGATTTACTTTTGTCCCCCATCCTTTCGCAAACAGGTCAATCGAGGTGCACCGGAAATACCTTGAAGGGAACGACCCGATAAATGGCAAGACGGTTATTGAAGGAATTCTTGAAGCATTGACCAAACCTACAACTGATAAGGAAAAGAAGACAGGGATTATAGAAAGGTCAAGGCCAAGGTTGTTGGAGCCTGATACTACAGAAAACCTGGAATGATTCTTTCTTGAGAACGGATGGACTGATTATCTGCCGATAGTTCTTCCTACAGAAGAAAGAGTTAGTATGGGGAAACGACTAATAAAAAACTAGCACTTTGGGGTAATTTTTTTAGTTATTGAAATAAGATATATTATCTTTCGTCAAAACTGCATATTTGGGCGATTTGTAATCTTAGGATAGGTAATATATTATCAAAAGACTCATAAGCCCTTGGTCTTGAGTTCGAACCTTACTTCAGTTATTATATGTCACTGTTGTCCAGATTGTTCATCAAGTATTGCCCATGTGTACTATTAGGGATAGATTATGAATGTTACTCTAGAAGGTTACGTTTGTCAAAGAAACGGTAGAGTTCCGAACTAACTAATAGCTCTGTTTCCTGTTATTACTTGGGTAGCCTGATCTTATCCAGAGAGTGTTGTGACTACTATCAAGCTTGAAGAGAGAATCCAATATTACAACTCCGGAGCAACTAGTAGAAGAGGCTAATGACCAAAATGCCCCCCGGCATATCCTTTTCCCTTCAGTTTCGAGAACGAATTCGTGGGCAAAAAGACTGTCTGCCAGTCTAGGGACATCCTGGTATGTAAGGTGGGCATGCCATTTCTTGATTCCGTCCTCATTCAATTCCAGAGCGTTTTCGTCGCTATCATACATCTCTATTTCATTTTCTGTGAGTATGATTTCTCCGCTTTCGGCCAGATAGATAACAAAACCTTCTTTTTGACCTACATTACAGGAAGTCGTAGTAAGAATTGACAAGAATAACACAGCCATGAGAAAAATAGCTTTTTGCATGTGTGAGTGATACACTTTCACTCGTTTCTACCTAATTCTTAATCTGCAGATTGCTATGTCCTAACTTAGCTCTATTATAGGTAGATCAGGGTGAGGATTCAATTGAACGAAAAGCCAGATTGTTGAGCCATTCTGGTTGAAATCGACGCTACTGATTGACAACGGCTCCGTTCCCTCTATATTATTAACAACGAGTTAAAATAGTTATGGAGATTGAATTATGAGTAAAGAATGGGCGGAGATGGCTCCGGAAGAGAAACGAGAAGTAAGGTTCAAACGCTGGCTGGATGCAGAAAATGTCCAGTTCATAAGTCCCCAAGCAAAAGAGGCCTACCAGGCGAGGGTAAAACGGTTGATTAGTATTATCAAGTTGGAAGAACCTGACAGGATTCCTCTGAATCTCGCTCCTGGTGCTTTCCCGGCCATATATCGCGGTGGAACTCTTAAGGAACATATGTATGAATTCGATAAACTCAAGAGTGATTTCATAAAATTCCACCAGGATTTCGATATGGACTTCGCCATGGCACCTCTTGCCTGGCCGGGGAAGTTGTTCGATATACTTGATTTTAAGCTTATGCGATGGCCGGGACACGGTATCCCTGACGACGGCTCGTTCTTTCAGTATGTGGAAGGTGTCTACATGAAAGAAGAGGAGTACGATGAGCTTCTGAACAATACCAATGATTTCTATCTACGCAAGATTCTTCCGCGTGTTGCCGGTATCCTTGAACCGCTCCAGTATCTGGCGGCATTCAATCCGTCTTTCTTTGTACCGGTAGGTTTCGTCGCTCCTTTTGGTAGACCGGATGTCCAGAACACATTCAAGGAACTGGTAAAAGCTGCAGAGGTGTTCTACGAGTGGGCAGGAGTTATCGGAGAAACTGTACAGCAGATACACGCTATGGGATTTCCCACCTGGGGGAGCAGTCTTGCCATAACCGCATATGATATGATCGCGGATTTCCTCAGGGGAACCCATGGTATCATGCTGGATATGTATAAGCAACCTGACAAGTTAATGGAAGCTATTAATAAATTTACTCCTATGACAATCGATCTCGGTTTGAGTAACGTCGAAACCGATATCTGCCCGGTAATCTTCATTCCGCTGCATAAAGGCGCGGATACCTGGATGTCCAATGAGCAGTTTAAAAATTTCTACTGGCCCTGTCTGAGAAAACTGATGATGGGTCTTTACGAAGAAGGTCTTGTTCCGTTCCCCCTAGCAGAAGCAACATATAATAACAGGCTTGAAATCATCGCCGATGTGCCTAATGCGTCTACTATATGGTGGTTCGAGCAGGTCGACATGAAAAGGGCAAAGGAGATAGTAGGGAAGAATACGAGTATAGCTGGAGGTATTCCTGCTTCACTGCTGAGTACAGGTTCGAAACAGGAAGTAAAGGACTCCGTCAAACAGCTCATTGAGGACTGTGGGAAAGGCGGTGGTTATATGATGAGTGTAACCTCCTCGCTAGAACAGGCGATTCCCGAGAATGTGCATGCATTGATGGAAGCCGCCAAAGAGTACGGTATGTACTAAAATCAGGGGGAAATAACCGTAAAATGCGTGGAAATGCTTATCCAACGGACTGAAAACGAAGCCCCTTTATTTTTTCTTACTTACCGGTTTTTATTAAGCTACCTTTGAAAAGCCGGATTTTACTTCCATTTTTTCGCCGATATAAAAATACTTGTCTGATTTTGCCGAGTATTCCGGCCATTCTGGAACACCTTCAGCCTTGGGTTTTCCTTTTTTAGCGAAACTCGACCATAAACTCATCATGGCTTCAGAGACCGTTCTTTCATATTCGGTAAGACCCGGATTCATCGTTCTGGCTCCGGACTGCTGCGCAAGTATGCCCACCGATTTCCACCATCCCGTCGAATCATCCCAATCACCGAAAACGTAAGGTAGTTCTATCGAATGCACGGAGACGCATCCTTCTTTCTTCCAGCCAGCTGGTATTTGGTCGAAGATGCAGGCGTATCCGGGGTAACCCTTCTGTATGACAGCCTTCAGCATATCTACATAGGCAGGTATTATAAATGGCATAACAAGCGGTCCCGGGCCGGTCAGTTCACCCAGATTCGCCGTTACTATGAGCGAGGCGGCATTTATGGAACCCGTTGAGAAACTTTCAACCGGACTTGTTGGAATCACCCGACCATCGATAGATGCGTCCCAGATGAAAGAAGGCCTTCCCCCAAGACTCCTTGGAGTCTCCATTCCACTGCTTGCTTCCAATATCTTTTCGAAAGGTATCTTCCTAGCTTCTTCAAGCGCGTTCTTTGTCAAGCTTATCCCCAGCTTCCTGAACAACTTCTCACCGTTAGCTTCGATATCATTCAATTTCATCCCCTGTAGTATTGCCATGGACGTACCACTCTCGCAGATAGCCCGATGGAACAAGCCTCTGGCAAGTGGTGAGACCATCATGATAGAAACCTTGGCACCGCCGCCGGATTCACCGAAAATAGTCACTTTATCCGGGTCTCCGCCGAATGCACCGATGTTTTTCTGTATCCATTCTAAAGAAGCTACCAGATCTAGGAGCCTGTCCGACTAACATATTTTGCTAACCAAGATTCACATCCCATATAC
>CAYOHA010000252.1:0-4385 GCA_964403625.1 uncultured Dehalococcoidales bacterium
ATTTCTCCACCAGAGACGACATCCAGCCCCAGACCCTCTTCCATAATAATGAGTAGTAGCACCTTATTGATAAAGGCTTTACAGGCATATATTACGGCCGTATTGGTATAACGTTGACCAAACTCTGTCTTGAACTCGGTACACCGGTTCCGCAGGCTGAACTCATCAAAAACGTAAAGTGGCGTGCCAAACTTTGCTGCCAGCTTGACTCCATCACAACCACCGAATTCTAGGTGCCCATTTTTGTTTACTCCCGCAGTTAGAGGGAATAAGGGTAGCTTACTAATCTGTTCAGCCATTTTTCAATCACTCCAGTTTTTGACTTCAGTTCAATATTACCAGTGCACATCGGTGAAGTCAACGGCAATTTATAAGACCATAAAATGGTTGAAATGACAATCCTACTAAAATTTTGATATATTTGAAGTGATGGGACAAACTATAGCTGAAAAAATACTTAGCGCCAAATCAGATTCAGAGGCTCGTGCTGGTATTATTGTTATTACTCGCATAGACCTTGCCTTTGTCCAGGATAGCACTGGTCCCCTGACACTAAGGCAGTTAAAAGAAACCGGTCTGAATACCATTCACAATCCCCAAAAAACTATCTTGTTTATTGACCATTCGGCACCAAGCCCAGCCAGAGAGCTTTCTAACGACCATATTTTTCTCAGGCGCTTTACCCGAGAAAAAGGAGTTGTCTTGAGTGATATTGGGCAGGGTGTTTGCCACCAGATAATCGCCGAATCATGGGCTAATCCTGGAGACGTTATTGTTGGGGCTGACTCGCATACCGTCACTGCTGGAGCTCTCGGTGCCTTTGCCACTGGAATGGGCTCTACAGATATTGCTGTTGCTATGGCTCTGGGCAGAACCTGGCTCCGGGTGCCGGAGTCAATTAAAGTTACAATCAATGGGCATATATCAAAAGGTGTCTATGCTAAGGACCTCATCCTTCACCTCATTGGACAAATTAGGGCTGACGGTGCCACTTATCAGGCTCTCGAGTTTGGTGGTGAGGCTGTGGATATTATGCCGATTCATGATAGACTCACTATTGCGAATATGGCGGTCGAAGCTGGAGCTAAGGTCGGACTCTTTCCCTCGGATAGTATCACTTTAAACTATCTACGAAGCCAGGGAAGAGGAGAAAGATATATTCCACTCAGCCCTGATCTTGATGCAATCTATGCACGTACAATCGATATTGATGCAGCTCAACTTGAACCTACCGTTGCCAGACCTCACTCCGTTGATAATACTGCCCTGGCAAGGGAATTCAAAGGGGTTTCTGTCGATCAGGTTTTCATTGGTACCTGTACCAACGGACGTCTGGAAGACCTTCATATTGCGTCCAGTATTTTAAAGGGGAAGAAAATTCACCCGCATACCCGTCTTGTCATTGCCCCTGCTTCCCGAAAGGTCCTTATGGAAGCTTTAGCTAACGGGTATATTTCGACTCTGATAGAAGCAGGGGCAACTGTTGTCCCGCCCGGCTGTGCCGCTTGTCTCGGCGTCCACCAGGGTGTACTGGGCGATGGTGAAGCATGCCTTTCGACCGCCAACCGTAACTTTAAGGGTCGTATGGGAAATCCCGAATCCTTCATCTATCTTGCCAGCCCGGCAACTGCCGCCGCTACTGCTATTCGTGGTGAAATCACCGATCCAAGAGAATTTTTATAAAAAATATTTTGAAAAGTAAAGCTTATATCTGAATACCTATCATAAATAATATTTCGTGCAATTTTGTCCAACTATTAAATAAATCGACGTCTTGGGAAGTACTTTACCCGTTAGCTTGGCTGTGTTAAAATAAGTTGCTTTAATGAAGACTTCCGGAAAACTCTACCATGATGCTCTCTTAAATATGGCTTTTTCAGAAAATAAATCACTTCAAATTCTACGTATTATTGATGCCAACCTGAACCGGGTTGGTGAAGGGCTTCGCCTTCTTGAAGAAATAGCTCGGTTATTGCTCAATGACGCTGATTTAACTCTGCAGCTGAAAACGATGCGTCATGAACTATTAAGAACTGATTCTTCTTTTCAACGGCAGCTCCTTCAGTCCCGAGACTCAGAAGCTGACGTTGGTATTGATATTGAAGTTCAAGGGGAAGATAAAGGTAGGGAGTTACCTCTGGTACTCGTGGCTAACTCCAGGAGGGTACAGGAATCGCTAAGGATTCTGGAAGAATTAGCCAAAATCCCGGACACCGCTTTTCAACTTGATACAGACAAGTTTAAGAAAGCCCGATTTAATTTCTACACCATAGAACGGCAATTACTCTCTAAATTGCTACGTCAGGATAAGATAAAATCTGTTTCCGGGCTATATGTTATTATTGATACTCAGATGTTAAGAGGGCGTTCTCATCTTGAAGTAGCCAGTCAGGCAATTCGCGGTGGCGCTAAGATAATTCAACTACGTGATAAAGTCCAGAGTAAGAAACATCTGTTATCCGTAGCTGAACAGCTAAAAGGTCTATGCCGTGAGAAACACGTGCTCTTTATTATGAACGACTATCTTGATATCGCCTTAGCCGCTGATGCCGATGGATTACATCTTGGGCAGGATGACCTTCCCATTAAGGTAGCCCGCCGTCTGCTGGCACTGGATAAAATTATAGGCTGTTCAACGATTAATGTGGAGCAAGCAATTCTAGCCCAGTCCGAAGGAGCGGATTATATCGCTGTTGGCGCTATCTATCCAACATCATCTAAAACTCTGACTTCCACACCAGTAAAGGTTATCGGGCTGGATACACTTCGTCAGGTAAGGCAAGCAGTAAATGTACCGTTGGTTGCCATTGGTGGTATTACCAGAGATAATGCTTCAGAGGTTATAGCTGCCGGTGCTGACGCAGTAGCGGTAATTAGCGCTGTAATGGGAGCCGAGTCGCCGGAGGTGGCAGCCCGGCAGATACTAGATAGTATAAAGATACAGAAATGAGCGGATTAACCGATAATCTAGATACTATTTCTGAGCAGATACGGCTGAATTTATCAGCGAAGGATGCAGCCAGAGAAAGAGCTTTGCCCCTATGTCGCGAGGTTATTCGTTATTCTAGTCAGGCAATTCGTGCTATTCACCGACAAGAGTATGGGCAAGCTGAGGGACTGTTAAAATCAGCCCGTAAACTCCTCAGAGAAGCAGAAGGACACCTGACTGGTGATGTTGAACTCAGCAACACTGGCTTTCTTAGAGATGCTCAAAAGGAATACGCTGAAGGAAGCACTGTTCTTACAATGGTGACTGGAAAATCCCTCCCGACTCCCCAAGAACTGAGTGTTGATTCTGCATCTTATCTGAATGGACTGGGTGAAGCAGTGGGCGAGCTGAGGCGTTACCTCCTTGACAGCATGAGGAAGGGGGACCTGTCCCGGGGAGAAGAACTTTTAGCCGCAATGGATGACATCTATAATGTTCTGGTTACTATTGACTTCCCTGACGCGATAACCGGTGGTCTTCGCCGCACTACCGATATGGTGCGGGGAGTCCTGGAAAGGACACGCAGTGACTTAACACTGGCAATTAGGCAGCAGGAACTGGAGAAAAAAATAGTTAGATTCTATCACAGTGAAGAAAAATGAAAGGAGTTGCTAATGGGTATAACGCTCTTTGATGGCTTTCGTGTAGCCACTACCTTTGAGAAATTCGCCCTTATCTTTGTAGTGGTAGTAGCTATACTGGGGTTGCTTTATGCTGTTTTTCTCACGAGACAGATATCAAGGGAGCCCGAAGGCAATGAAAAAATGCGTCACATCTCTAACGCCATACGAAAAGGTGGCAATGCCTATCTTATGCGCCAATTCCGCACTATTTTATTACTCATTGTTGTTCTAACCGTCTTCATTTTCTTTACCGGTTGGTTCGCAGGCGGTACGTCTGCCTATGGTAATCCCGTTTGGCTAATTGGTCTGGGACGTGCTGGCGGCTTTTTGATGGGTGCTCTCTTCTCAGCCGTGGTGGGATACATTGGTATGAATATGGCGCTTCGCGCTAACGTCAGGGTAGCCGAGGCTTCGCGTCACAGCTTCACACAAGCCCTGAAGATAGGCTATCGCGCCGGTACCATAACCGGTATGCTCACCGATGGGCTTGGTCTCCTCGGTGGCACCATAATCTTCATTATCTTTTTCAAGGACTCTCCGCTGGTTCTCTTAGGCTTCGGTTTCGGCGGCACGTTATTAGCTTTGTTTATGCGTGTCGGCGGTGGTATCTATACCAAAGCCGCAGATGTCGGTGCGGACCTGGTGGGTAAAGTAGAGAAGGGTATCCCGGAGGATGACCCTCGCAATGCGGCAGTAATTGCTGACCTCGTTGGTGATAATGTCGGTGATTGTGCCGGAATGGCAGCTGATATTTTTGAATCCTATGAAGTTAC
>CAYOHA010000253.1:0-4382 GCA_964403625.1 uncultured Dehalococcoidales bacterium
CAGCTATAACATCAGCTCTAGGTGTAACCGGTACTCCGGGCTGGAGCGTCCAGATAGGTCCTGGTACCTATACTACAGATGTTAATGTTGCAATAGCCGATGTTGTTATTAAAGGTACCGGAGCGACAGCCGACCTTGTCGTCATAAAACCCACGACTGCGGCTGGGGTTTTCATTAATGCTACTAAGGTAACCCTTGATAACTTGACCATTGATGCCACCAACGGTGGTGTCACAGACAATTCGACTTACTTTACCATCAAGAACTGCGCCTTAAAGAATGGCACGGGTACTCTTTTGACCATCCTTGGCACGCCGGCTACCGTTGAAAAATGTACCTTTAGTGTTACGGGTACAGTGGTTTACGGTATCACGGCTAATGCTGCCTTTACGTTAAAGGACTCTACCTTCACTGTTGATGCTGGCGGGGCGGCTCTCAATGCATTGGATAATGTTACAATGAGCGGTTGTACCATAACTGGCTCTAGCGGCACTGGCGTTTATTTAGAGGGTGTCCCACCAGAGACAGCTACCATCGATGCCTGTACATTCAAGACTCTGGACATTGCTGTTGAAGTTGATGATGCTACAGTTATTCTCAAAAATAGCACTATCCAGGGTTGTGGTGCGGCAGTAGCTGGTCAGGGTGTTATCGATGTCGAGGGTACTGCTTCCAATCTACTCATGTTCAACAATACCGTCAAGGACAGCAACGCGGCTAACTATGCCCTTGATGTAGCTGCTGGCGAAGTTGACGCCTGGTTCAACAATTTCACCGGCAATACCAAGAATATCAATGGCGCTGTTGACGCCCGCCACAACTGGTGGGGCGCAACCAGTGGTCCGGCTACTGGCTCTACCAGTATTACTGCGACGACCAATCCAGTAGCTGGAGCCAGTATAACTGCCGCATCGGTAGCCTACAAAGAGGATGTACTGGATGCATCAACGACAGTTGGTATAACTGTTACTGCTCTTGATGCTAGTGGTGTTCTTTCATGTCAAGACTCTATCGCGGTCGCCAAATATTCGGGCAACCCGCAGATAACGGCAGTTCCCATTGCCGGTACCGGCTCGGCACTCGGTTACTACGATGTCTTTTACACCCCTGCTACTCTTGCAGCTGCAACACTACAGATAAAATTCAAAGCTGCGGTCTCGACCTATACCAAGGTCTACTACGGACCTGCCTTGAGTTCTAACTGGGCTGAACCCATGACCGACAAAGGTACCTCCGCTTGGGGCGTTAACGTCGCTGGCGGCTATGCCTGGGTCGAAGTCAAAGCCACTACAAGCCCGAACCTCGTTGACCTGCAGGGCACACCGTTTGTCCTGGTTGAAGACAAGACTACAGCCCCACCGAACCTGAGTACGCCAGAGGTCGGTAAATACGATATCCCGATTGCACCGACCTATACCTGGAGCAAGGTAATCGGTGCTATCCGCTATGAGATCGCGCTCTCCGAAGACCCGACCTTCGCTATCGTGGAGTGGAGCTACAACGTAACCAATCCGTTCTACAAGGACACGGAAGAACTGAAGTACTCCACCACCTACTACTGGAGGGTCAGGGGCGTACTCGCTGAGCCTTACCTGTCCGGTCCGACCTGGATAACTCCCGCTACCCCGTGGGCAGTAGGTATCTTCACCACTGCGGCAGAACCGGTAGTGGAAGAACCGCAAGAAATTGTGGTACCGCCTGCGGATGTAACCGTAACGATACCGCCGACGAAGATTACAGTGGAGCAACCGGGACCATTCATTCCGGAATATCTACTGTGGATCATCATCGTCGTTGGTGCGGTACTGTTTATTGCCCTGATTGTCCTGATTGTCAGGACCAGACGGGCAGTCTAGATCTGGCTTGACGGGTAGTCAAAACAGAACCAAAGGGAGGTCGCCAAAAGCGACCTCCCTTCTTTTATTAGTTAGATAACCCTATCCCCTTTATCCCCTTCCCCTTGATAAGGGGAAGGGGAAGATTTATTTAAGAGGGACTGACGCCCCTCTTATACGCCCTATATTTAAAAAACCTTATTCAGGAGAAACGTAGTGAAATAATTTCAGGAGAGGGTAGTAAAAACCCCGCCCGACCCTGAGATCCTTCGCTTCGCTCCAGGATGACACCTCGCAATTTTGGGACAACCTTGCTTTGTATTGACAGGGGCTTCACACCTCTTCAACTCCCCTTAAAGGGAAAGACGATATCCATAAAATTATCCCTTTTTGCTTGTTGCTAAGGAACAGCCATATACAATTTCGATATTGAATAGCGTATAATTATTACCAATAAACCCCGCTTAGCAAGCTGGGTATTGACCTTAACTTTGACCAAGGGGATACTTCGGTCAACTGGAACCCCAGCGAATGGTTCAGGGCAGCAAACTGCGGGGTAAATTAATTTAGTAAAAATCATGATCGGTGTCTATATTAGAAAATGGCGCCTCAACTACCTTCAGTATATTTTTGTGCCTATTTCTATATGGCTATATCTAGCCCATTTTAGTCCTACTGCCACCTTCTTCACGGCCATTTTAGCTATTATCCCGCTAACTAATCATATTGCCAAATCAACCCATCAACTATCATTGAAAACCAACACTATTGTAGGCAGCCTATTGAACGCGACGTTTGGTAATGCCATTGAATTTATGATAGCGATATTTGCTATCCAGGCAGGGCTGGTGGAAATGGTGAAAGCATCTATGATCGGCTCAATTATATTAAATATACTCCTGCTGATAGGTCTAAGTATGCTTTTTGGCGGATTCAAATATCATAAGCAAACATTCAACCGCGATTCAGCCGGAGTTGCTTCTACCATGCTGCTGATAGCTATCGCCGGGCTTTCCCTGCCCACGATATACTCGGTTCTTACCAGCAAATCGGTTATTATCATGAGCCGAGCGGTTTCCATCACTTTGGGGATAACCTATCTACTCAGCTTAGTCTTCGTTCTATTCACTCACCGGCATCTCTTCTTAGCCAAGCGTGATACAACCGAACAACTTATCTGGGGGATAAGAAAATCGATACTGGTGTTAGTCATTTCGGTTGGGCTAGCCACTCTTGAATCTCATATACTGGTAGATGCTTTACGACCGATAATAGAAACTGCCCAACTCTCCGAGACCTTCATCGGTCTGGTGATAATCGCGATCATAACTAACATCCCCGAACATCTATCAGCAATCAGGTATGCATGGCATGATAACATTGATCTCTCACTGGAGATTGGGATGAATTCAGCAATACAAATTGCCCTGTTTGTAACACCTGCTCTTGTGTTTATCAGCCCATTAATGGCAGTAGAAATGAGCCTAGCTTTTGCCCCGTTTCAAATAGTAGCAATGATCCTGGCCGTAATGATAATTAACTACATTGGTGCCGATGGTATCTGTAACTGGCTTGAAGGCATACAGCTAGTCGCTGTGTATATCATCATTGCTATCGCTTTCTATTTTATCTAAGCCGTGGATATATAGCTGGACCATTATTCCGTTGAAGGTACAAGACCGAGCTGTCGCGATAAACTCAAGGTATCGTAAAGCATATATATTTCACCAATCTTCCCATTCTTGACATGAAGAAACATAGCGCCTTCATATTCAACCTTTTTACCGGCAAACTCAAAACGTTCAGTATACCGGAAGGCACCGATATCACCAGTCCCGGTTATATCTGCCCACTCATGTTTGATGCCAGGAAAGGAACTACGTAATCCCAGGATAGCCTGCTTGTGGGCAGTATTCCCCAAGAGGTCTGGTGAACCCCACATATGGATAACAATATCAGGATCCTCAATTTCCATCAGAGGATCCGCATTACCAGTATTCCAAATCTCATCCTCTGCTTCAAGAAATTGTTCTATGATTTCGGTGACGGGTTTGCCTCCACACGATGTCAGTAGCAGGGTAAATATTATGAAACAAGCAACTGTTAGCCATTTAACTTTTACTTTCATGGCTCTCCTCCTCTATTTGTATTTTCGCATGAATCCTTCCAATGCTGAGCTATAGCTGGAAAGGCAGGATACCCATTATCAGAGATTACTTAGTAATCCATCACCCTGTGAAAATAAAAACACAGATAACAAGTTAAATCAAGACATCGGTAACACTTTTACCCCCTCGATAATGATTTTGATAATTAAGGAGAGAGTGATAGTGTTTATCAGTTTACCTCTACCTGAGATTCTTCGTCGTTTCACTCCTCAGAATGACATTTTCGATCAATCTTATTGAGGGGGATTTAGCCGGTGACGTTAGTTTTTCGGAATAATTTTTTACCCCTCACTTTCATCTCTCCCGCAAGGGGAGAGAGAAATTAGATATATATAGAGAGGAGGCAGTCTCTTTAAATTAAGGGCGTTTAAGAGGGACG
>CAYOHA010000254.1:0-4368 GCA_964403625.1 uncultured Dehalococcoidales bacterium
ATTGAGCGTTTTTATAGCCATGTCTGGCAGTCTTCGCCAGCCAGGTATAGTAGTTTGGCTTGTTGACTTGTATCTGTAACTCGCCTAAAGCAGCTTCCCAGATTTGCTGGGGCGGCCTAATATCACTCAAATTCTTCTCCCTCCCTCTTATCCTTAGTAGTACGTCTTAATTGTCACCTCGGAAAAGCAATGAGCGGACTTTGAGGAGGTTTGAAGATGTATACTCAGGAAAGAACTGCTACAATAATACCAAACCTTAGTCGTCGACTGGCAAGGTTTTCTATAGTAGTTGCTGGTCAGTTTTTACACCTTTTATCGATTGAAGGGTCAACCAGACTTTAGTTTTTACGTAATTGCCCGTTAATAGCTATGGGCGGTAAAGTTGTTATTAAAAAAAATGGGTGCTACAATTGCTGCGGGAGGTACAGGGTGCGGATTATTTTTATGGGTACTCCTGAGTTTGCTGTCCCTTCTCTTGAGCATCTACTAATCAACCAGTATCAGATAGTGGCAGTATATACTCAGCCCGATAGGGAGTCTGGTCGGGGGCGCTCTCTAATGGCTTCTCCAGTGAAAAGGGTGGCGGTGGACTGGGGATTGCCTGTGGTGCAGCCGGACAATTTCAGGAAGGCTGAGGTAGTAGCCCAACTAGCCAGCTTTAAACCTGACATTATTGTAGTGGCTGCCTTTGGCCAGATTCTTCCACAATCGGTATTAGACATCCCTGCCTACAGGTGTATAAATGTACACCCTTCATTGTTGCCTAAATATCGGGGGACATCTCCGGTGACGGCGGTGATTCTGGCTGGCGAGGAGTTCACCGGTGTCAGTATTATGCTTATGGATAGGGGACTTGATACCGGTCCAGTTTTAGTCCAGGCGCAGATACCTGTTGCGGCGCAAGATACTACAGGCTCACTTACAGATAAGTTATCATTGATCGCTGCACATTTACTAGCGGAAGCTTTATCTCGGTGGTCAAGAGATGAGCTTACGCCCAGACCACAGGATGAAACTAAAGCCAGCTACACTCGAACGCTTTCCAAACAAGAAGGTGAGGTTGACTGGCACCAATCGGCGGTAGAAATCTGGCGGCGGGTACGGGCTTTCTATCCTTGGCCTGGGTGTTATACCCGTTGGCAGGGAAAACAGCTTAAGATTATCGAGGTAACACCATTACCGGAAGAAAAGGGACTTAAAATAGGACAGGTGGTGGTCCTGGACAAAGCGGGGACAGTGTTTGGAGTTAATACAGGGGAAGGCGTTCTGGGCATACTGAAGGTGCAACTTGAGGGAAAGCGGGCTATGTCAGCTGGTGAATTCCTGAGGGGGCAGAGGCAGCTGATCGGGGCGGTATTAAAATGAAATTAAAGTATATCATATGGAGGTTTCTTTGTCTGAACTTAATAAACTTGACCGTTTTGAAGCTTTAGTGGATATAATCGCTAAGCTGAGGGCGCCTGATGGCTGCCCCTGGGACAGAAAACAGACTCATTCATCTCTGCGGGAGTTCATTCTGGAGGAATGCTATGAGGTTCTACAAGCAATTGATGAAGAGGACTGGGATGCACTCCGCCAGGAACTGGGTGACTTGCTTTTACAGATTGTGCTCCAAGCCCAGATTGCCACTGAAACAGGGGAATTTGAGCTGGAAGATGTAATAAAGAGTATTAATACCAAGTTGATTCATCGCCACCCTCACATTTTTGGTTCAGCTAAGGTGAAGGATGCCGAAGAGGTGGCACGTAATTGGGAAGCCCTCAAACAGGAGGAGCGAGGTGCTAATATCTCTTTATTGTCCACTGTGCCCAAGCAAATGCCAGCCTTGAGTTACAGCCAGGCAATTCAACGCCGGGTGGCTGAGGTTGGTTTTGACTGGGAAGATATTAATGGTGTCATTGATAAGCTGGCTGAGGAGGTTGGTGAATTCAAGGAGAGTGGTGATGAAGAGAGAGCGAAGGAGTTTGGTGACCTGCTTTTTACCCTGGTTAATATCGCCCGACGACTGGGGGTTGATTCAGAGGCAGCATTGAGAGAGGCAAACGGGCGGTTTTACCGACGCTTTTCCTGTATGGAGGAGCTCTGCCATCAACGAGGGCTTAACTTTGCCAGCCTTTCCTTTGATGAGCAAAATGCCCTGTGGGAAGAGGCGAAGAAGAACGTGAGTTAATTTA
Organism: uncultured Dehalococcoidales bacterium; assembly: GCA_964403625.1. Lineage (GTDB taxonomy): Bacteria > Chloroflexota > Dehalococcoidia > Dehalococcoidales > UBA2162 > CAYOHA01. Next base: position 2,175 of record CAYOHA010000254.1, read on the forward strand.
ATATTAGGGCACCCGAACATAGAAGAGTCGTGTAAACTGACCACTATCCTACTAAAACACGATTACAGTGTTGGCTCGATAATCTTGCAGAATGTATCTGCCAGCTTAGGGTCGAACTGGATTCCAGCATAACGTTTCAACTCGATAAGAGCTTCTTGGGGTAATAGTTGCTTGCGGTAGGGGCGTGGAGAAGTCATAGCATCATAAGCATCAGCAATGGACAGAATACGGGCTTCCAGAGGAATGTTTTCACCTTTTAAACTGTCAGGGTAGCCGCCTTTGCCATCATAATGTTCGTGATGATGCAGAATAGCTGGTAAACAATTGGTAAGTTCGTTTATCTGACTGGCTATCTCCATACCGAGTTTGGTGTGAGCTTTGATCAAGTGCCATTCCTCATCAGTTAAAGGTCCTTCTTTCTTCAGGATATAGTCGGGGATGGCAACTTTACCTATATCGTGAATCAATCCGGCAGCGCGAATAGTATCAATTTTCTCTTGCGGTAAACCGATCGCTTCGGCTAAAGATACAGCATACTGACTCACCTTTTGAGAATGCCCAGCAGTATAATAGTCTTTTGCATCAATGTTAGCCGCCAAAGCTAAAGCGTGTCCTAGACTCGGGGAGGTAACAATCGATTCTTGTTTTAGCCTGGTCGAAGATATCTTTATCGACATTAGTTCTGAGGATAAACAGGTCTTGTTTCTTCCCAATTGTTTGGCTTGATACAGTGCGGCATCAGCTTTAGCAATCAGTTCTTCTTTCATCGAGGCATCGATCGGCCAACTGGCGACACCAATGCTGGTAGTTACGTGTACTTCAAGAGTACCGACTTCTGACTCAATGGTATTACGAGTGCGTTCCGCTACCGTATAAGCGGCGTTAACCCCCGTCCCCGGTAGAATAATAGCAAATTCATCACCTCCATACCGGGCAGGAATATCAATACTTCGAATTGAACACCTCAAGCACTCACCGACTTTTCGCAGTAACCTATCTCCAGCTAAATGTCCGTATATATCGTTATAAGTCTTGAGTAGGTCGATATCAAGCATCAGTAAGGAAAAGGTGGTACTAAAACGGATAGAACGGGCAATTTCCTGGTCTAAGCGCTCGTGGAAGTAGCGGTAGTTAGCTAATTTTGTCAGTTCATCAGTGTTTCCCCGGGCTATAGCTTTTGAGAGAAGCTGGGCATTATCAATGATTATAGCTGCCTGGTCTGTCAGGCTCGTTACCAGTCCAATGTCTTCTTGAGAGTAGAGGGTATTCGACTGCTTTTTACCCAACGACAGGATGCCAATAAGCTTGCCTCTCCTCTTAATAGGGCACAGGATTACTGTATCGGAATTTACCAATTTTTCTTTTTCTTCCTGCCACAATCCTTTAAACTTAGGGTTTCGATCAATCTCTGTAAGCATAAGAGAGCCAGTCTCCTCGGTAAGCCAATCGATAATGGGATTATCGGCGCTTAATCTAAGTCCGTTGTTTGCTTCCGTATCTTCTGCCGGATAAGAAAACTGGGTGATAAAATCACCGCTGTCCATATCTTCGAATAATAGGTTGGCTCGTGTAAGTCGCAACGCTTTAGTGATCGTTGGCAGCATTTCATTAGCCAGTGTCCTGAGGTCGATGATATTACCAATTTTGCTGCTGAAGCTGAAAAGTTCCTGTCGGAAGTGATAGGTTTCCCAGTAAAAGAAACGGTCAACCAATTCCTGGACAAAATATCTTGGTGGGCGGGTTACCATAACCAATATGATAATCAATACAGCAAAAAATCCTACGACACTGTAGTCTGGCAAGTTGGGAAGGAATTTTTGATGAAGGAACATTAAGCCGATAAATGCACCTCCGAGAGTAATTAGTATTAGAAGAAATGCCAGTATTCTCCGTGCTACATACTTGATATCAAGCAAGCTTAATCTGGTGATGGCATAACTGATAATGATGGCATTGAACAGATTACCAAAGTGGTCAGTAGGTAAGCCAGATAGAGCCGGAGAGAATGGGGTAACGTAACTAATAATAAGTAATAAACTCCAGCCGACCATCAAATACAATGTTCTATTGCGGTCTGTGGGGTCAGTAGAGTGGCGATACCTTTGCACTAACATTACTATTGTAATAGTGGTAATGGGAACAAGAACAGCAGCTATCACATAGTCCCAGGGTTTAATCTCGTGGTATAGGAATC
>CAYOHA010000255.1:0-4360 GCA_964403625.1 uncultured Dehalococcoidales bacterium
TGATGAATTCAAATGGAGAGGTTTTATCTACAACAGCACCGAAAGCCTGGACGAAGTGCTGGCTAAAGAAAAGGTAACTGCATATATAGGTTTCGACCCCTCGGCACCAAGCCTGCACGTGGGTAATCTTATCCCTATCATGGGGCTGGTGCATATGCAGCGTTACGGTCATACTCCTATTCCGGTCCTTGGCGGATGCACCGGACTTATCGGTGACCCAAGCGGCAGAACAACCGAAAGACCTCTGATATCAAAAGAGCAGCTGAATTTCAACCTGGATGGTATACGAGAACAGTTGAGTCGGTTCCTTGATTTCAAGGCTAAGACCAATCCGGCTATTATGGTGAATAATGCCGACTGGCTATGCACCATCAGTCTGACTGATTTTCTCCGCGATATCGGCAAACACTTTACCATCAGTACTATGCTGGCAAAGGAATCAGTAAGCAGCAGGATGGGGAAAGACGGGATTTCTTTTACCGAATTTAGCTATATGCTACTTCAAGCATACGATTACCTTACACTCTACGAAAAGTATAATTGTACGCTCCAGATGGGAGCGAGTGACCAGTGGGGAAATATCACCGCCGGAATCGACCTAATCCGGCGTATTCACGGAGCCAGGACGCACGCGCTCGTTTTTCCACTACTGACAACGACAACCGGTACAAAGATTGGTAAATCGGTAGGTGGTTCGCCATGGCTGGATGCAAGACAGACTTCCCCATATAACTTTTATCAGTATTTCATTAATAACGATGATAGTGATGTAATAACCTCACTCAAAACCTTCACCCTGGTTTCCCAGCAAGAAATCGATGGACTGGCAGAAGCGGTGAAATCACGACCGGAAAAGAGGGAAGCCCAGAAGAGATTGGCGCAGGAGGTTACCAGACTGGTCCATGGCGAATCAGCCTTAAAGAAAGCCGAGGAAGCCACCTCGGTACTTTTCGGAGGGAGAATTGAAAACCTGGACTTACAGGATATACTTGATATATTCGCTTCCGCTCCATCAATTAAGATGAAAAAGTCCGCTTTCTCTGGTGAGGGTATGCCGCTAGTAGACCTGGTGGTCAATACCGGGCTGGCAAAGTCCAAAGGTGAAGCCAGGCGTTCTATCGAAGGCGGGGGGATTAATCTCCAGAATATCCGAGAGACCGATGTCAAACGCACGGTAACCATGCAGGATACTATCGAGGGTAAGGCTTTAGTCGTACGCAAGGGGCAGAAAGAATACCGTCTAGTCCTGATTTCTGAAGACTAGGAATGCCCTGACAACTCTCTTTCTAGAATAAATTGTTCATTTACCTTCAGGATTTCTTTTCTAATTTCGAAGCAGAACAATCTGGAGGACTGAATTGAAGGTTCTTGGAATTGCAGGCAGCCCGAGGCGAGGGGGAAATACCGATATGTTGCTGTCTGAATTTATGAAAGGTGCCGCTGACAAGGGAGCCGAGGTCAAGACTATTGTACTTAATAACCAGAAAATTACTCCCTGCCTCCATTGTGATGCCTGTCTTGAGAAGGGCGAATGTAAAATTAAGGATGATATGCAAGCTATCTATCAGGAATTCGAGCAGGCGGATATTATTGTACTGGCTTCACCCATCCAGTTTACGGGAATAACCGCCCCGATGAAGGCGATGATTGACCGGTTCCAGTCCCGCTGGGCAAGAAAATATATTCTCAAAATGCCACCTTTGGGTGATAGGCGAAAAAGGAAAGGGTTCTTTATTTCTGTCGGCGGCAGAAAGGTTCCCGATCTCTTCGAACCGGCGCTGGTGATGATAAAAACATTTTTCAGAATCCTGGACATTGAATATGCCGGGGAATTGTTATTCTCGAAAATTGATGAAAAAGGGGCAATAGCCAAACACCCCACCGCTTTGAACCAGGCTTTTCTCGCCGGTCAAAAGCTGGCTGTAGATTCACTGACTGTATAATCACATATAAATAAATTATCAGTTCACAGGAGGTTTATCAGATTGATAAATATCGGTATTGTCGGTTACGGTAACCTGGGGCGGGGTGTCAGGGCGGCTCTGGAAAGAAACCCGGATACAAAACTTACCGCTATCTTCACCAGAAGATCCAGCCAGATTAAACAGGAAATCAGTGATATTCCCATATTTGATAGCCAAAAACCCTCCGTTCCCAGAGATATTAAAATAGATATCGTAATCCTGTGTGGTGGTTCTAAAGAGGACACCCCTGTTCAAGGACCATTATTCGTCCGAGTATTCAATACCGTCGATAGCTTTGACACCCATGCCGATATTCCAGATTACTTTAATAAAATGGATAGGATTGCCAGAGAAAATGATAATGTATCAATTATTTCTGCTGGATGGGACCCCGGTATCTTTTCGCTGGAAAGGGTTCTCAGCGATGCTTATCTGCCCGGAAGTAAGGGATATACCTTCTGGGGTGTAGGAGTCAGTCAGGGACATTCTGATGCCGCCAGAAAGGTAAGAGGCGTTACGGATGCCAGACAATATACTATCCCGATAGATAGCGCTATCACTCAGGTTAGAGAAGGTAAAACACCTGAATTTACCAGGAGAGAGATGCATAAGCGTGTCGTCTACGTGGTCGCCCCGAATATTTCCGACCACAAGAGAATCAGAAAAGAGATTACAGGAATGCCAAATTACTATGCCGACTACAATACGGAAGTTATCTTCATCACCGAAGAAGAAATGCGGAGAAATCACGCCGCTTATCCTCATGGCGGGTTTGTTATGACATCGGGAATCACCGGCGAGAATTACCAGCAGGTACTTGAGTATAGATGCCAGTTGAGCAGTAATCCCGAATTTACCGGCAGCGTTTTAGTCGCTTGCGCTCGAGCCGCCTGGAGATTAAAACAGAGTGGACACAAGGGAGCATTCACGATGCTGGACATTCCGCCAGCCTTATACAGCCAGCACTCAGGTGATGCTTTAAGAAAAAGTTTTATGTAAGTTCTCTATAGATTAAAGTCTCCTCTGTTCCCTGAGTATGAATCTCCTTTTCTTCCCTAATATCCTTTATCCTGTCTCCTGAATAACCAAGAATACCAGCCAGCACTTCTTTAGTATACTGCCCCAGGGTAGGTGGAGGCAAGTGTTCGCCCTTTAGAGAGGGCATCATAATTGGATTACCAGCGAGCCGTATCCTGCCTCCCAACGGGTGTTCAATATCGAGTATCATTTTCAGATGGTTGACCTGCGGGTCGTTTACTGTTCGGTCTACCGTATACAACGGTCCGGCTATTATGTCTTCCATCTGCAGGATGGCTAACCATTCCTCAGTCGTCGCCTGAAGGAAATACCTCTCAATTTCTTTATCAATCTCTAACCTGTTTTTAAGCCTGTCTTCGGTTTGAGCAAACCTCGGGTCATCAACCAGCCATTCAGCACCGATGGCATAAGCTATTCTAGGCCAGCACGGACCGAGGACAATCCAGCCGTCCTTTGTCCTGTAAGCTCCAAAGGGGGCAGTGAATGGATACCCTGAGCCTAATGGCTGTGGTATTTCTCCCGAACAGGTATAGTAACTGATATGGTATCCCATAAGGGCGATTGCTGCTGAAAGTAGTGGGACATCGATATTTTGTCCCAAGCCGGTCCTGTCTCGCTCGTAGAGAGCACTGATAGTGGCGATGACACCATATAAGGCGCAGGTAATATCGCAAACGGCTGGGCCCGGTCTTATCGGACGTCCACCCGGTTCTCCGGTAACGCTTAACAAGCCGCTGATCCCGGCAGCAACACTGTCAACCACAGACACATCCTTATCAGGACCCGAGGAGCCCATTCCACTAAGATTAACACTGATTATCCTAGGATTAATCTTTTTAAGCGTCTCATAATCAGCACCCATCTCCTCCATTACTCCGGGTCTGAAGTTATTTATCACTACGTCTGATACTCTGACCAGGTCATAAAAGGCTTCCTTGCCCGATGGAGTCTTCAGGTTTAAAACAACACTCTTTTTATTACGGTTCCAGCTTAAATAGTGGTTGGACTCACCTTTATGGTTTGGCCCAACGGTAAGTCGGCTCATATCACCCTCTTCGGGTTCAATTTTGATTACCTCCGCTCCCAAATCACCCATTGTCATTGAGGCAACCGGACCTGCCAGGTAGTTTTCAATAGCCAGTACTCTCACGCCAGAAAGTGGACCTTCCATATTCCCTCTCCTTTGTTTTGTTTACATTCCCAATACGAGTCCTCACCCAATCTACAAACAATTGTAGCCATAGTGGTGCTCTTGTCAATACCGAGGCTACAGTTTGTTTAGTAACCCCTCACCCCTTATCCCTCTTCCCTTGCCAAGGGAAGAGGGTAAGGTCTGCCCGCCGCACAAGGCTTTGGCA
>CAYOHA010000256.1:0-4316 GCA_964403625.1 uncultured Dehalococcoidales bacterium
AATATACTGATTGACCAGATAATCCCCGGAGTACATATTAGTCTCCGATTTCATCAAACGATTATGGCTGGTGCTGGTGAGCAGGTAGTCCGGATTCTGGAGGATACTGCCAGAGAGAAGAAGGGCAACTATATTCTGGCAGTAGATGGTTCTATTCCCTCGGGCAATAACGCTAACTACTGCGTTATGGGGGAGCGTAATGGCAAGCCGGTTACAATAGAAAATAGGCTGGAAGAGCTTGCCCGTGATGCGATGGCTATTCTAGCAGTGGGTACCTGTGCTTCCTTTGGTGGCATACCGGCAGCCGCTCCAAATCCCAGTAACGCTCAGCCGGTGAAGAAGGTACTTGAGGATAAAGGCATTAACAAGCCACTGATAAATATACCGGGCTGTCCTCCGCATCCTGACTGGTTTGTCGGTACCGTTGCCAGCATCTTATTGTATGGTTTACCGAAAGCTGAAGAACTCGATGATAACCTGCGACCGTTAGCCTTTTACGGTAAGTTAATTCATGAGAATTGTCCCCGCCGTGCCTATTTTGACGAAGGCAAATTCGCTAAAAAACCTGGCGATGAAGGGTGTTTATATGAACTTGGCTGTAAGGGACCGATAACCTATGCTGATTGCCCCTTAAGGCGGTGGAACAATGGGACAAACTGGGTTATCGGTGCCGGGTCTCCTTGCCTGGGATGCACCCAGCCCGAGTTTCCCAACCTGCCCTGTTATCAAAAGCTAGTAGACGTGGAATTACCGGTAATCGGTGCCTACTGGACGGGCAAGAAGGAGGGAGAATAGTGAGTAAGATAGTCATTGACCCTATCACCAGAATTGAGGGTCATCTGAAGATCGAAACAGTGGTTGAAAACGGCGTAGTTAAAGACGCCCGGAGTACGGGAAATCTCTTCCGGGGGATTGAGCTTATCTTGCGGGGTAGAGACCCTCGTGATGCCCAGGTGATAACCCAAAGGATTTGCGGAGTCTGTCCTCAGTCTCATGGCCTAGCTGCTGCTTTGAACCTGGATAGCGCTTTTGGTATAGCTGATAAAATACCGGACAATGCCCGCATTATGCGGAACCTTATCCAGGGAGCGCATGTCGCTCAGGACCACGTCCTGCATTTCTATCACCTGGCTGCCCTTGACTATGTGGATATAACCGATGTCGCCAAATACGAGGGAAAGGATTCTGCCCTGAATTCAGTGAAGGACTTTATTGCCCGGGGTGAGCTTGGTCCCTTTGTTCCGCGATATGAGGGAGACTACCGTCTACCTCCTGATGTCAACAAGCAGGCTGTGGCTCACTACCTCGAGGCACTTGAAATCAGGCGTATCGGGCATGAGATGGTTAGCATCTTCAGCGGTAAAATCCCCCATAGTGTAGGGATTGTGCCTGGTGGAGTCACTGCCACTCCCACTATCGATATGATAACGTCTTTCCTGTGGAAACTAAGGAGGTTACAGGATTTTATAAATAATACCTACATTCCTGATGTAGTGGCTGTAGCCAACGTCTACTCTGATTATTGTGATATCGGTGTCGGTTGCCGGAATCTCCTGTCCTATGGAGGCTATGACCTGGAGGGTTATAATCCGGATTATACTGTAAGGAAACGGCTGTTTACTCAGGGAGTTATTTCATTTGATTTTAAGCCTGAAAAACTTGACGTAACAAAAATATCCGAAGGTGTAAAGCACTCATGGTATGAGGATTCCTCATTTGTTCGACATCCTGATCAGGGAGAAACCAGACCGGAGTATGGTAAAAAAGACGCCTATTCCTGGGTGAAGGCACCGCGCTATGATGGGAAAGTCTATGAAGTTGGACCTCTGGCTAGAGTGGTCGTTAACTATGCCAGCGGTGACCCGGTGTTGAAAAGCCTAGTCGATTCTTCATTAGCCCAGTTGAAAGCGCCTCCTTCAGCTCTTTTCTCCGTAATGGGTCGGCATCTAGCACGGGCTTTATCGGCTAAGTTTATCGCTGATAGTATGGAAAAATGGCTTCTGGAATTAAAACCTGGAGAACCAACCTTTGTCGAATATACCATTCCTGAAGAAGGCAAGGGAATGGGCCTGGTCGAGGCTTCTCGTGGTGCTCTTGGACACTGGATTGAGATAAAAGAGCACAAGATAGCCAACTACCAGTGTATTGTGCCTACCACTTGGAATGGTTCGCCCAGAGATGATAATGAAAACCCCGGGCCCATAGAACAAGCAATAATCGGTACTAAAATAAAGGACAAAGACAATCCTTTTGAAATCGTTCGCATCGTTCGTTCCTTTGACCCCTGTCTGGCCTGTGCTATTCATTAGTCGCACCAAGTACTGGAATTCGGGAAGTTGAGTGACTGTCCAGACTCTTAAGGAGGTAAAATGATTCTTTCGAAGCAAAAACCCTGGGAAGAAATCTTGGGTTACTTGAATGGGGAGAGTATTATTTTTCTTTTGGGTTGTAATGGTTGTGCTCAGGCTTCCGGGACTGGAGGTCCCGTGCAGGTTGAGGAGATGAAGGGCAAGTTGGAAGAAGCTGGTAAGAAGGTTACTGGCACTGCCGTGATTGATTTTCTCTGCGAGAAAGCCCTGGTGAAATCGAGACTGAGAAATAAAATAGCGCAGATTAAGGCAGCCGATTCGATACTGGTTATGACCTGTGGCGTCGGCATCCAGGCGGCGGCTGCCTCGATAAAGAAAGTCTGTCATCCTGCCTGCGATACACTTAATCTGGGTGGTAGTCGGGGAGAGTGGGTAGGTAGCGAAAGATGCCTGGAGTGCGGCGAGTGTTTATTAGAATACACCGGAGGAATATGCCCGTTGACAGCTTGTACCAAGGGACTGAATAACGGTCAGTGTGGCGGAGCGTCTAATGGAAAATGCGAGCTTAATCCTGAGAAAGACTGTGGCTGGGAATTAATTTACAACAGATTAAAAAGCCTGAACCGGCTGGATAAAATAAAAAGGTTTGTACCTCCCAAGGATTATAACAAGATGATACCTGAAGCAAAAATCCTGTCCACGTCACTCTTTGCACTAGAAAACACTGAGAAGAAGGGGGAGGTGTCAAAATGAGCTTGCGGACGATTTTGGAGCGTGGAGAGTTCGTTATTACCTGTGAAGTAGGACCACTAAAGGGTACCGATACCACAGAGATAATTGAAAACGCTGAACTACTGAAAGGTAGAGTGCATGCAGCAAATGTTACTGACCAGCAAAGCTCGGTAATGAGGCTTGGCTCGCTGGTTACCAGCCACCTTATAAAAGAGAAAGGGCTTGAACCTATATTCCAAATGACCTGCCGAGATAGGAACCGGATAGCCTTGCAATCGGACCTGCTGAGTGCCCATGTCCTGGGCATTGAAAATGTCCTGGCTATTACCGGCGATTTACCCTCACTCGGTGACCACCCTCAGGCAAAGCTTGTTTACGATCTGGATTCAGTGCAACTTCTCTGGGTAATAAACAGACTAAATGAAGGTTATGATATGGTTGGAAATGAGCTTAAGGGAAAAACCAATTTCTTCTCCGGAGCGGTGGTGAATCCTGGGGCTGATACTGATACTGCTCTTGAATTACAGATTCTAAAGATGGAGAAAAAAATAAATGCCGGTGCTAGATTCTTCCAGACCCAGGCAATCTATGAGATCAATAAGTTTACCCGGTTTATGAAAAGAGTGGAGGGTTTTAAAGTACCCGTCTTAGCTGGTATAATTCCTCTTAAATCAGTTGGTATGGCCCGGTATATGAATAAGAGCGTCGCTGGTGTTTTTGTCCCGGAAGATTTAATCAAGAAGATGGCAAGTGCCGAAAATAAGACCCAGACTGGAATACAGATTGCAGCTGACCTGATTAAGGGACTTAAGGATATCTGCCAGGGGGTACATATAATGGCTATCGGTTGGGAGAAGAAGGTACCCCAGATACTGGACGCTGCCGGGCTCTAGTAGAATCTGGCTACCGGATGGAAAATAAGGGTTTGATTTTACCTGACCAGAAAAATTACGAATATGCTTATAACTCTGCTTACAAGCTTGCCTGTGAAAAGCTAGCCAGGATTGAAGATATTGAGCAACAGTGCCATAATAGTGGCACCCGGTATCAGATAATAGATTCTCAAAAAACAGCTTTAGATGGTATGGTAGCATATCGCACCAAGCCTCTTGACTTAAAATCATTGGAACAACTCGCCACAGAAGCCTTCTGCCAGCCAGAAATGCGAGCAAAAACTGGGGCAAAGCAACAAGCCAAGGGTGCTTTCTATGATTATCTCGGAAAATTGACTGATGATGATTATGTTGCCGTAATTCACTATATTCGCGGCAAGCA
>CAYOHA010000257.1:0-2969 GCA_964403625.1 uncultured Dehalococcoidales bacterium
TTTAATGCTGCAGTAGATTGCTGGGGTGGACGAGTAATTATGTCTCAAGAGGAACTAACACCCCAGAACCCCGTAGCACCAATCGATTATATTGCAGACCTATCGTGCCCTTTGTTAGGACTTTTCGGTAACGATGATCTTAATCCCTCCCCGGAAAAGGTTGACCAGCTTGAGGAAGAACTTAAAAAATGGAGGAAGGATTATGAGTTTCACCGGTATGATGGTGCAGGCCACGGTTTCTGGTCCTATGACCGACCTTCCTACCGTCCCCTGCAAGCTATGGATGCCTGGCAAAAAGCCTTCACATTTTTTGAAAAACATCTGCGGAGTTAGAGAATTAGAAAAACCTGATAAATGAAGTATTATTATATCGGTAAATAATCTAATTATAATTGACTCAATTTTAAGGTCAGAGTCGAAGTAAGAACATGAGAGAGTCAATATGGTATCTTTACAATACATCATCGATACTATATGTGCCAGCGTCACGGCAGAATCCCTGTACGAGTTGATGAAAGCAAAACTAAAGCAAGGTTCCTTCATTATCGATGAAGTCCTTCCTTTGATACAGAGTAAAGATCACTCACTTGACCTAAAGAGTGCAAAGATGCTAGCTGAAGCAGCTCTGGAAGACCTGGCACAGAGTGGTAATTTAAAAATAGATAATGGCCGCATCTATCCATTGCCGTAAATGATTAGGCTTACTCGGGGATATTTTAACAGGCCAAATAGATTAACAGAAGATTGATGAACAATAATTAAGAGAAAAGAGATTTATAGAAAATGAATGGTAATATGGGCAAATTTCTATTTGTGAATCTTTCTACCGGAGAGGTAACAGAAGAAACACCGGAAGAAAACCTATACCGTGATTTTGTAGGTGGTTATGGTATCGGAGCACGAATACTCTATGATCGGCAGAGACCGGGAATAAACCCTCTTGGTCCGGAGAATATGTTTGGTATCCTTACCGGACCAATCACTGGAACAGCTGTGCCAATGGGAACCCGCTACACCTCCGTCGCCCGTTCGCCCATTACCGGGGGATGGGGAGACGCCAACGCAGGAGGTAGCTTTGGACCGCACTTAAAAATGGCTGGATATGACGCAGTGTTTTTCAGTGGTATCTCCGAAAAGCCAGTCTACCTGCTTATTGACAATAGGAAAGTGGAACTTAAGGACGCCAGTAATCTCTGGGGAAAAAATACCTATGAAGTCGAGGACCGATTGATAAAGGAATATGGTAAAGATGCTGGCGTGGTAACAATAGGTATTTCTGGAGAGAAACTCTCACTAATTTCCTGTACAGTCAGTGACCGTGGATCGGTAGCTGGACGCTCGGGTCTGGGAGCGGTAATGGGCTCAAAAAAGCTAAAAGCACTCGTGGCAAAAGGGGATCAGAAAGTGTTGGTGGCCGATGAGGAAAACGTGATTAAGCTCCGAAAAGCGTATATCGATGCCATTAAAACACCCGGACCTGACGGTAAATCATTCTATGATATCTGGCATAAATATGGTACCTCCTCGATGACAGCGCGTTCTGCCCATAGTGGAGATACGCCGGTGAGGAACTGGGGAGGTATCGGTATCATTGATTTACCCAATATCGAAGAACTGAAGATGGAAGTATCGGTAAGGAATATGGAGCGATATGCCGGGTGCTGGCACTGTCCCCTCGGTTGTGAAAGCCGTCTTAAGGCAGGTGAAGGTGAATACAATTACCCGGCTGGAATTCGTCGGCCGGAATACGAGACAGAAGCCTCATTCGGCGCCCTCGTCCTCAATAACAACCGGGAAGCTATTAACATGGCGAACCATATCTGCAACAATTACGGGATCGATACTATCTCGGCAGGTTCTATCGTTGCTTTCGCGATGGAATGTTATGAGAAAGGCATCATTACGAAAAAAGATACGGGAGGCCTTGAAATGACCTGGGGAAATCATCAGGCGATGATCGCTTTAACCGAGATGATAGCCAAGCGAGAAGGCTTTGGTGATATTCTTGCCGATGGTGTGAAAATAGCTGCCGAGAAGATTGGTAAGGGAGCGGAGGAGTACGCTGTCCATATCGGCGGTCAGGAACTGGGAATGCACGACCCCAAGTTATCGTTGTTTGGTAATCGGCCTGCAGCAGCCCGATACTGGTTAGAGCCAACTCCTGGACGTCATATGCAGAGTTTTGGACCGAGTAGCTTTCAGGGACACGCGCTTAATGCGTCGGGTCTCTGTATTCTCGGTAACAGGAGTAATATTGAGAACTATTTCCTCAAGGTTCTCAATGCAGTCACTGGCTTCGACTTTACCCTTGAAGAGTTGCTGATGACTGGCGAACGTATTCTCACTATGAGACACCTCTTTAATTTACGGGAGGGTATTAGTCCACTAAACTGGAAAGTCCATCCGAGAATATACGGAGACCCACCTCAGAAAATAGGTCCGCTGGCTGGTATTCGGGCAGACATCGAGGCACAGGCTTATTGGAACCTTGGTGCCCTGGACTGGGATAGGAAAACGACTATGCCGAGTAAAGCCAAACTACTGAAACTTGGATTGGTCAAAGAAGCGGAAGAGTTTTGGACTCAAGTGGAATTTTCCGGACGGATGTAGTAAATGTAACAATGGAGTAATGGTGAATCCTTTTTTCTTTATCATCCTTTTTTCACTGCTTCTGGAGTATGTCCTAGGAATAGTAGCAAATCTCCTCAATTTGAAATTCCTAAGACGCGAACCACCCCAGGCTCTTGAAGGGATTTACCAGAGGGAAGAGTACCGTAAGTCTCAAGAATATACTCGTACCAATACCCGTTTTGATTTCGTAGCCAGTACATTTAGCTTGCTTATTCTGCTTTCTTTCTGGTTTGCCAGTGGCTTTAATTATCTTGACCAGATTGTCAGGTCATGGGGGTTCGTTTCCATTATCAATGGCTTGTTATATATTGGCATCCTGCTGGTAGGTTATAGCCTTC
>CAYOHA010000257.1:2979-4313 GCA_964403625.1 uncultured Dehalococcoidales bacterium
TCGATATATATTCCACATTTGTAATTGAGGCACGCTTTAGTTTTAATAGGAGCACTCCAAGAACTTTCCTTCTGGACCAGGTCAAAGGTCTAGGCCTTGCCGTGGTTCTTGGTGCTCCTCTGCTGGCTGCCGTTCTGGCTTTATTTGAATATGTGGGCTATTATGCCTGGCTTTCCTGCTGGATTTCCGTCATCATATTTTCATTGATTTTGCAGTATGTAACTCCAACGTGGATTATGCCTCTCTTCAATAAGTTTACCCCGCTGGAATCAGATGAGCTAAAAGAGGCTATTCTCAATTACACGGACTCGGTCAATTTCCCCGTCAAGAACGTTTTCGTGATGGACGGCTCCAAACGCTCCAGTAAATCAAATGCCTTCTTTATCGGATTTGGACGTAATAAGCGTATTGCCCTGTTTGATACTTTAATTGAAAAGCATACAGTCCCGGAATTGGTCGCCGTGCTTGCCCACGAAATTGGTCATCACAAGAAGAAGCATGTACTGCAAGGTACCATAATCAGCATCCTTCACTCAGGCCTGCTCTTTTTTCTATTATCAATCTTTTTAGGCAGCCCCAGCCTGTATGATGCTTTCTATATGGAGCAGCAGTCCATTTATAGCGGAATCCTGTTCTTCGGTTTGCTCTACACTCCTTTGGAAATGATCCTTTCCATCATTATTCAGGCGGTGTCACGCAAGAATGAGTACGAAGCTGATCACTTCGCGGTTGAGACCACTAAGCAACCCCAGAAGCTGATAGATGCGTTAAAGAAACTTTCTGCGGGTAACCTATCAAACCTGACGCCCCACCCTTTTTACGTTTTTCTTAACTATTCTCATCCACCCCTGCTCGAGCGCATACGCACTATTTCGCAATATGAAGTCAAAACCTCCAGGTAAGAGAAGCATCCTACTTAAAAGACAGGCAGAGAGGTTATCAAGTAGCTTTCTCTGTTTTAATAGGTCTAGCCCGCCATCCTGCCTGCCTCAAGTATATGTAAACAAATAATGCATACCACAACGGAAAAATTACATAGGCGAAGTTGTAGTGCACTATGTCCAGTGCTCCCTTCCCCCAGTGATAGGCAGCGATAATCGAAACCACTATCCTCAGAATGTTCTGGAGCCAGGTACCAGCAAGACCAATTAGGAATATGTACCACGCCTTTTTTAATGGAAGCCTGATATCCAGCATCATCAGAGAAAATAAGGCGATAAAGACACCGAGAGTATAGTAACCGGCACAGCCTGGTGTAACTGTTGTCGAGATAGCGTCTCCGGTCAAGCTATTGAACTGGAGCAACTGTCCCTGGCTTGATACCGGTAGCCCCA
>CAYOHA010000258.1:0-4303 GCA_964403625.1 uncultured Dehalococcoidales bacterium
ATGGCGGGCGAACGGGGATACCGGAATTCCTCAGTACAGGTTACAGATGCTTCAACTGGCCACCCAAACCGGGCGGCAGCTAGAGGTGGACTTGGTGCTCTTATGGGTTCCAAGAAGATTAAGGCAATTATAATTGAAAAGCCCACCAGAAAACAGACTTTTGTTTACTCCGATAAGGAAAAGTTCAATGAGGCAAATAAGAAGCTGGTCAATTTCACATTATCAGAGATGAACCCTTCCCGTGGTTTCACTAATGTAGGGACAATCAACAATGTAGACATGACAGGGATGATGGCACTTCTGCCGGTACGGAATTACAGCGGTGATTTTTTCGGCAGTGAAAGACTGCAGAAGATAAACGGGCAGGCTTTTATGGCGAAACTCAAACAGAATGGTGGGAAAAACCAGTTACCCTGTCAGCCTGGCTGTATCATTAAATGTAGTAATATCTACAATGATAATAACGGAGAATACCTCACCGGTGCCCTGGAATACGAGACTGTCGCGATGTGCGGCAGTAACTGCGATATTGATGACCTTGATTCCATCGCTGTGATTGACCGGATGTGTGATGACCTTGGCTTAGATACTATCGAGACGGGCGCAACTATTGCGGTATGCATGGAAGCCGGTAGAATCCCCTGGGGTGATGGGAAGGCCGCCATAGCGCTGGTACGGGAAATGATGGATGGGACAGAATTCGGCAAGTTACTGGGACAGGGTACGGCGGCTGTCGGAAAGAAACTGGGAGTGAAAAGAATACCGGCAGTTAAAGGTCAGTCTCTATCAGGATATGAACCGAGAAACTCACACATAGTCGGCATTACTTATTCTACCTGTCCGATGGGTGCTGACCATACCGCTGGCGTAGCAATGATGCCAAATTCAGATATGATGCCCAAGAACGCCCGGATTATGATGGGGGGTATGATGCAGCGCAACCAGGCAACCTGCGATAACATGATGTGCATGTTCGCCTTTATGTCTACGATGGGTGATCCTTCGATTCTTCCCGGACTAATGGCTGGCGTCTTCGGTGGTGACTGGACTGCAGACAAGATAGGGCAAATTGGCCAGAAGACTATAATGTTGGAGAGGGAATTCAACAAAGCTGCCGGTTTTACTCAGAAGGATGACTGTCTGCCTGAGTTCTTCTATAAAGAAGTAGCGCCGTCGACCGGGGCTATATTTGACCTGACATCAGAAGATATGGCAGATATATTTTAGTTGAGTAGAACAGATAATTTAATCCTGGAGATATACTTGACATAAGAATCAATTTCCCCGGTGGTGATGAAAGACTGTTAATTGATAAGGGGAAGAGTTTTGAGAGGGGCGAAGCCCCTCTCAATATTTATTCCCACTAATCTTCCCAAAGAAGTGGGTTGGGGGATAAGTAGTTAAGTAATTTTAATCTGTTGGCGAGTGCCGTGGGTAAGGCAAATATGTTAGAATAAAGATAGAGTAATGCCTAGTTAATGTTTCTATCAGTTCTTTTATCCTTCAGTAGCTGGGCAAAATAGAGGAAGAAAGTGGATAGTGAGGTAATCAAAGCTCAGCAGCTCGTTGAAAAAATAATTAATAATGTGGAGAAGGTCATTGTTGGCAAGCGGAACGCTGTTCAGCTTGCCGTAATAGCCTTAATTAGCCAGGGGCATCTACTGATTGAGGATGCACCCGGGGTTGGTAAAACTATGCTAGCCCGCAGTCTGGCGAAATCAATCAACTGTACCTTTAAGCGAATTCAATTTACCCCGGATATGCTTCCTGGCGATATTACCGGAGTCTCGATCTATAATCAGAAGACAGCCGATTTTGAATTCCGTCCTGGCCCGGTCATAGCCCAAGTGGTTTTAGCTGATGAGATTAATCGAGCCACACCTAAGGTACAGTCGGCTCTCTTGGAATGCATGGAAGAGAGACAAATCACTGTCGATGGTATCACATACAAAATGCCCTCTCCCTTTCACATATTCGCTACCCAGAACCCTGTTGAATATGAAGGGACTTTCCCTCTACCGGAGACACAACTGGACAGGTTTCTTTTACGCGTAAGCCTCGGTTATCCCTCAGCATCCGATGAGATGATCATAATGGAAAGACAGCAATATCGCCATCCTATAGAACAGCTTGGAAGTGTTGTTGATACCTCCGAAATTCTGTTACTACAGGAAACGGTGAAGAAGATTTATGTGGATGATTTAATCAAACAATATATTGTGTCACTGGTAGATGCTACTCGCCACCACCCCTCGATATATCTCGGCTCTTCACCCCGCGGCTCACTAGCTTTATTCCGTACTGCGCAAAGTCGAGCTCTAATGGAGGGACGTGACTTCGTTTTACCTGATGATATTAAAACCCTGACCGAACCGGTATTATCTCACCGCATAAAACTAATATCCACTTCTAGCTCACAGGGTGGAGATACCAGGAATAGCCTTACCGAGATTCTTGATACCGTCCCGATACCTGGTGTACCACACCATCAATAATGCACTAATCTCAGGCTAATTCTTTGCCAAGAGAACTGTTATATTGGTGAAAAAGTTATGAAAATTCGGCTGGTTCTTTTTGTTGTACCTCTTCTATTATTAGTCCTGGCTTTAGCCGGAGGCTCTATCCTGGTGTGGCGTCTATTTTTCTTTTCATTGCTTGTGTTTTTGCTCAGTTACCTCTGGACGGTTTTTAATCTACGCAGTATTGAAGTAAGGGTAAACAAACCATCTGAATATTCCCAGGTTAGTGAGTGGTTTGACGAAGAGATTACTGTGTCCAATAAGAGCCGGTTGCCAAAATTCGCCATTACAATAGAAGGAAATACGAATTTACCCGGAAACCATAATACTTTATCCTTAGATTTACCTCCAAGGAGTAGCCATCTCTGGAAAGCCAGGTTTAACTGTCAACATCGCGGACAATATAGCCTGGGCTCTGTTACAGCTATGGCTACCGATCCATTTGGCTTTTTCAAGTTGCACCGTAGTTTTGGAGAGAATCAGAGTATCCTTGTTTACCCGGCAACACTGGAACTCCCCCTTTTTCAGCCTGAATTTTATAATATGCCGGGCTATGGCCCCAATCGTTGGTTACAGAGGGAGGTTGCTCCCGATGCTGCTCGCGTACGTGAATATACTAATGGAGACGCTCTGAACCGCATCCACTGGCACAGCACAGCTCATACCGGTAAATTGATGGTTAAGGTTTTTGACCCTGAGAGAAGTAAGTATATCTACAGGAACGTCTGGCTCTTTCTTGATATGCATCAAGCAGTACAGTCTGGGACCGGTATCGAGACTACTGAAGAATATAGCATAACCATAGCTGCCTCCCTGATGAAAAAGTATCTAGATAGTGGTAAGCAGGTAGGGCTGATTGCCTCAGGTGACCGGAATTGTTTTATCACACTTGGAACAGGAGACGAGCACTTACGGCAAGCACTTAAAGAACTGGCTTTGATAAGAGCCACTGGTGAAGTGCCTATTGAAGAGTTGATTACACAGAAGGCAGAATATTTTGAAACCGATTCGACGATTGTTATTATTACTCCTTCATCCAATGACCGGATAGCAGAAACAACTCTTTATCTAGAAAGAAAGGGCATCAGAGTAATAATCATCCTGCTTGAATCTGCTAGCTTTGGTGGGACAGTTATTGCTGAAAGCTTGGTTAAAAGGCTAATTTCAAGGGGGACCTATGTTTATCTTGTCAGGTGTGGGCAGAACTTAGCAAGAGCGCTTGATAACCGGACGCTATCCTCACATCTGAGATATTTTGGAGACTTATAGTGACTATTAAGAGAAAAAAACAAGAGAAAATGCGAAAAACACGGCCATTATCACTTTCAGATTTTAGCCTATGGTTAGGTAGCTGGTGGGAGTGGTTAAGCGTCCTTTTGGTATTTGTTACTCTTGAGATTGCGGTGCTCTCTATAGAGCAAGCCAGGTGGATAAATCCTCATCCATCTTTAACCCTTACCCTTGCCTTTGCGGTATTGACCGGGTTGTTTTTAGTTAAAAAGCGGATATTTGGTATATTAAAGTGGTGCCTCGTCATTATCGCCGGCGCTATAGTAACAATCTGGCAAGCATCCTCTCTATTACCAGCAGTAGAAATATCCTCGAGGATTAACCAACTGTTTGTTGCCTTACAGTCATGGTGGCAGGCAACAACTTCGGGTCAACCAAGTGAAGGTACCATCCATTTCGCTGTATTCCTTATCTTCTTTACCTGGATACTTGGTTATACTTCGACATGGTTCATCTTACGAAGACACAATGCCTGGGTGGTAGCTGCTCTAGGG
>CAYOHA010000259.1:0-4275 GCA_964403625.1 uncultured Dehalococcoidales bacterium
AAAAAACCAAATGGGCGGCACCTCCACCACCACGTTAACAATGAGATATTATTATCTATCTGGGAAATAAGGCATTTAAAAAGCCTATTTCCTTATCGGAGCGGCACGAAAATCACCCGTTGTCAATTGCATATCAAAGTGTAAGACAGGTCTTTTTATGTTTCTGACTATCAGAGGGCAGTGTTTCAGTCCCTTCGGGACATATACCATAAAGCTGCTTTCAATGATATACTGTTCATCGTCCATCCATAACTCTGCTTCCGCTCCGAGGTCTTCTGAGTTTTTGGGATCGCTTCCAACAAATCCGATAATTTCAGGGTAAGGATGGACATGGGCTTCCATTCTACCGGGGTCCTCTCCGGTATAAAGCCAGGAGAAATTCACCATAACGGCCCCTTCAACAACCCTGTCGCTTAAGCCCAGTATATGGTGCAGCTTCGGAGTTTCCATTTTATCAAGGTCGGATGGGGGTCTTACCATTCCTGCTGGTGGTCGAGGCAGCTTCGTTACAATATATTTTTCGTATTTTCTCTTAGCCATAAATTGACTCTCCTCTCTTTTATGGAGAATAAAAAAAGGGCAGTAAACAATTTTTTTTTGTAGTTTATGCCATAACGTTGCCTGTCACGATGAGAGTCTGACCTACGATGTCAGCAGCAGCGTCCGAAGCCAGGAAAGCTACCGAATTAGCTACGTCCTGAGGTTCAGTCAACCTGCCTATCGGGATAGATTTAGCAAAGTTCTCCAGCATTCCCGGAGGTGCATTCTTTGCAAAGCCGGTCATTGCTGGTCCGGGAGACACACAGTTTACGTTTATGCCCAGCGGGGCAACTTCTTTGGCTATTGCCATGGAGAAAGCCAGAATCCCTCCCTTGGCAGCAGCGTAAACAGCCGTAAGCATTCCACCGTTTATACCGGCACCCGATATCAGGTTGACAATCTTACCGTATTTACGCTCGATCATACCGGTCAAGACTGCCCGGGTGCAGTTCAACACACCCCTAAGATTGACATTGATATCGAACTCCCATTCTTGTTCAGTCATTTGCATGAATGGTTTAGGTGGAGTACAGCCACCGGCGTTGTTCACCAGTATGTCAATCCTGCCGAATTTGTCCAGTACTGCCTTTACCATTTCCTTAACTTCAGCGCTTTTGGTAACATCAGCTTTGATAGCAATTGCCTTGTGTCCCAGTTTCTCTACTTCAGCTACCGTCTGCCTGGCTCCTTCAAGATTGATATCGTTAACAATGATATCACAGCCGTCTTTAGCCAGTGTCAGGACTATCGTTTTACCGAAACCTATCTGACTGCCGGCGCCGGTCACCAGTGCTATTTTACCTTTCAAACCCAGGTCCATTATGTCCTCCTTATTAGGCTGATTTTTCTTTAAAACCTAATTTCAGGATTAGACCTAATCTTGGGATTAGACCTAATCCCTGGCCGTAATATAGTTGGATGATTCCGAAGCCTCGTTTGGATCAAATGTTTCCTTAATCTTCCTCAGCCACAAATGGTAATTGCAGGTATGTGGCCCATACATATCGTGCAGTTGGTCGCTCCAGACATGTTGCGGGACTCCAAAGCGACCCTCGATAGCTCTTTTATTTGCCGCCCTGTTTAGAAATCCCTGAATGCTGTCCATTTGCTCCAGGTTACTGGGAGTATATCGGATAAGTATTTCACCATGTCCGGTATGCCCATGTTCGATTGACTGTACGAAAGGATATATGGCATCATCCAGTATCATTCCTTTGTCAATCAGTTCCTGCTTGAGGTCTGAAGTGTACGTTATATACCTGGTCATTAGAGGAAAGACGTCGGTACCTCCTACCGTTCCGCCTCCCCAGCCAGTAGCTCGGGACGTCTCTCTGATGGAGCCTACGGTCCTAATGAATCGCCACAGGAAGCCAGCGCCGAGTTCGGGTTCTTCTACCTGTTTTAAAGATAAGGCGTTGGTTTCCGCCATGATTTTCTCCATGACCTTCTTTTTATAATCGAAATCTCTTTGAGAGATTGCGGCGATCATTACCATAAAGCCTGGACCCTGTACCTGTTCGCTGAACTGTTTGAAGTACCTGAGGTCTTCTTCGTTATCTGTGGCTGCATTCGAAGCTATCATAGCAGCATTGAAGCCCATTAGTTCGTATCCTATTTCGCTTTCGCCAATCTTTTTTACTGCCTCGATTAATTCGTCCACCGTTTTGAATGATAGATAACGAATCATAAAACCTGGAGGGATGTGACCGGGGGCATAATGCGGGCATACTCCTTCAATCGGGAATTTTGCTGGTCCTGTCCAGTGATATACCTTCTGTGCGGCTTTGGTGAATACACCGAGACCTCCCAGTGGAACAGTGTTGCCTCTTATTATGCCGCGGAGAGATGGTCCAGGGCCGTCCCCGCAGAACCACTCGCCAAGTGACCCTAACGAACCCATGCGGACTATTTCTCCGTCTCCGGTTACCCATTCCAAGGCTAGTTGGTTTCTCTCACCATAACTGCCGGTCTGACTTAGATGACCAAGGTTGACGTGTGCCGCCAGAGGGAGTGCCGAACAATTAGAGCCGGCGCCGGTAACGTTACAGTTCAACCCTCTTTTCATCAGCTCAGCCTGAAGCTGGGCGTAAACTACATAGGGCTCAACAACGGCATACATATTCTTCTCATTGATTTCGATTATGCGGTTCATCCTCCTCAAGTCCATCTTGATACAATTCGGACCGGTGGGATCGCAATAAAGCCAGCCTGTGCTCGATGCTTTAAACTGTACTTTGTATTTGTTGCAGAGCTTGACTATTGCCTGGACTTCTAAAGTATCTTTAGGTAGTGTAATAGCTTCAAACCGGGGCAAGTAAGCATCCTTAACCGCCGTGGCCGCACGTATAGGAAATGAATACGACTCTATAACTACAGGGTCTTCGGAAACATTCTCCGGTCCCAGTACATCTTCTAAAGCTCGATAAAAATCCTTTCTTAATGCCATTGTCGCTTACCTCCTTTATCAGACTGCTTTCTCCAGTAACTCAACGACGTCATATACCTTGAGGTTGCTGCCATTTTCTTTAATAGTGTCGTTGAATATTTTTTCACACCATGGACATGCCGTAACGAGTGCTTCAGCACCGGTTGCTTCAGCTTCGCTGATTCTTTCCTGTGCAGTCCACCTGGCAAACTCAGGATTTGAAATGTCCACGCCACCACCGGCACCGCAACACCAGGTGTATTCCTTTATCCTGTCCATCTCGGTGAGTTTTAACCCAGGGATGCTTCTAAGGACATCACGCGGTGGTTCGTAAACACCGTAGGTACCCCGGCGGAATTCTTTCGGTGGGTCAAATATTCGGATATGTCCGGGGATTTCTTTACCGTCCCAGTGTATCCATGCCTCACCCAGCCTGCCGAGGTGACAGGGATCGTGGTAGGTAATATTAAGGGCAAGGTTCCTAGTTGGTTTCAGTTTGCCCTCTTTGAGCAGGCGGTCGAGGTATTCGGTGATATGCAATACTTCAAGGTTACCCTTCATACCATATTTATCATATAGCACCTTGAAGGCGTGATAGCCATCAGCACAACTGGTAACTAGTGTTTCAACTCCAATTTTTTTACACATCTCCATATTCTGGTTGGCTTGCCTGAGGAAATCTTCCTTGTATCCCATCTGGTAAGCCCGACCACCACAGCAGGACTCGTTTTCTCCGGCGATACCGAAATCCACTCCCGATTTTTTAAGCAGATTTACTGTAGCTTTAGCTACCTTCCACATATTTTTGTCATAGCTGGTCCGGCAGCCGACGTGGTACAGGACCTTTGCCTTTTGTTTGGAAATGTCTTTTATATCAAGCCCCTCCGCCCACTCACCTCTCTTGATTCTGGCTCCCGGTACCATTGTGCCCTGTTTTCGCAGGCTGTTAATTGCTTTGTCAATAGCGGGTAACGTGTGGCCGTCTTCGATACATTTCATCCTAAATTCATATATCGGCTCTATTACCTCCATGTCCATGGCATACTTGCACGATACATCACAGGCACCGCACATCTGGCAGTTATAGACTACCTCAAGAAGCTTATCTGAATAGTTGATTCTGTTTTCCAGCATCGCAACACCAAAGACCATCCTGCCACCAGCTGAGTAAGTGTGGAAATTATACCTTGCTATGCTAGGGCAGACATTCACATGCTCATATCCAACCACTTTTTCCAGAGGTATGAATTTACATGTCGAGCACCGGCGGCAGGTTTCCATTTCTTTTCGATAGTCTTCCAGTGCCATCT
>CAYOHA010000260.1:0-311 GCA_964403625.1 uncultured Dehalococcoidales bacterium
AAACAACAATTTCTTGTTCCGGCGATGCCGGATTTTTAAAAATCCATATTATTCACTTTTAAGTCAACTTATCGGGTCATGGGTGCCTCATTTTTCGGATTAATTTACATCTCTTTAGCTATGGTTTTCACCGTTTAACCGGCTATCGGTGACTCAGGGTAATAATTGTCCGACTTTCCCCATAGTATTTTCACCATCCGTATGATATTGCAGACTATCGTCGCTAAGAGGGTATGTATCCTCGCCCTGTCTAAACCGCGGTAACGGCACCTTCTTAGTCCGCAATACCGAATTAGATCAGCCACCTTTTG
>CAYOHA010000260.1:321-4254 GCA_964403625.1 uncultured Dehalococcoidales bacterium
CCTCAGTTGCCAGCCTTTCTCGCGCCAGCCGGAAGTATGGCTCATAATAGCTGACATACACCCTCCTACCCTTATTATTCTTGACGCATTTAGCTTTAAGCGGACAGGTGTTGCATTTACTCGCCTTGAACTGAAAGGCATAACCCGGTTTGTTATTATATAGGATTTAGCTGTAACAACTCGTTGGATTGTGTGTTGTCAATTAATTGCACGAAATTATCAAATGTTGGATTATGGCTGGCAATAACCTCCTAAGCATCAATAAGTAACAATCACATTTACAGATGTGATGTGAATAAAAAAAATAAAAAGGCTCAGGTGCTTCAGGGTTGGCTATTCTAATTAGTTAACGGAATTCTGATTGATAGATATTCTTTAACGAGTGTATTGGGCGTATTTTCCTTTGTACGTCTCTATTTCTGCTTCTCTGGTATCTTTGAAAGCCAGAATCAGGTGTTCTGATAGACTATCTTTCCGCCGACTATTGTATAAAGTATAGGGATTTCATGGATTTTGTTGGGATCTATCGTCAAGATATCGTCACCAATAACGGTGAAATCAGCCAGCTTGCCAACTTCGATCGAACCCCTAACATTATCCTGATGGTCCTGCCAGGCGCCGTTAATGGTGTAAGAACGAATCGCCTGTGCCACACTGATGCATTGTTCCGCTCCGATGACTTCTCCTGTAGCTTTATCTTTTCGTAATACAGCCGATTCCACCCCCTGTCTCCAGTCAGGATAAGTCACCGAGGCATCAGAACTGTTGGTTACCCTGACGCCCCCATCAAACAGTGATTTCAACGGCCAGTGGTAGGCAGCCCTTTTATCTCCCGTAATACCTACCATAAGATTGCCTATGGTCCATTTTATAGCTGACTGTACGTTGGCACCTATGTTGTTTTTTGCCATACGCTCAATACACTGTAGCGTCACGTAATCGGTGTGAATGGTATAGTGTCTGGCATCCCAGGGATGCTCCGCCAGAGCTACGATATACCCGTCTACGCAGGCATCAATACCCCTATCGCCGGTAACATGGATGCCGACCTGGAAATTTCGTTCATTGACATATTTGATCATGCTTATAAGCATATTATAGCGTTCCTCGTCGGTATCGCCATCTACCAGCAACTGACCATGGCCTCCACCGATATAGTCTTCATACATGAAAGCAGTCTTTGAAGGTGGGATACCATCGGCTAACAGCTTGAGCCCGGATATTCTCAGCCATTCGTTACCGAAACCCGTACTGGTCCCGACACAATTCACGACATTCTTTACAGACTCCAGTGACGGACCACCCTGAATCATACAATTTACCCTTAACGTGAATTTCCCCTGATTGTATAAATCGGTATAAATTCTGATCAGATCAGCACTAAGACCAGGCTCGGTTACGCAGGTTATTCCTAATGAGTTGAGTTCAGTCATTGCGTTGAGAATACCGGTTTTCCGTTCTGCTTCTGTCGGAGACGGGATCAAGCGGCGTACCAGGCCTGTAGCCGCTTCAAATAGTATACCGGTCGGCTCTCCTGAAGTATCTCTCTGGATGATACCATTATCAGGATCCGATGTGTTTTTATCTATCTTAGCCATCTCCAGGGCTTTG
The DNA here is from genome assembly GCA_964403625.1 of uncultured Dehalococcoidales bacterium. Taxonomy (GTDB): domain Bacteria; phylum Chloroflexota; class Dehalococcoidia; order Dehalococcoidales; family UBA2162; genus CAYOHA01. The sequence continues at coordinate 1,933 of CAYOHA010000260.1, forward strand.
CTATTGACCAGACAAACATGGCCGGAAAAATCAGTGTACACAACAGGATTATTGGGACTAACCGGGTCAATATCAAACCGGGTAGGCCAGACTTCAGGTTTACCTTTAAATTCATCTATAAAACCTCTATCCCAACCCCACCCCGAGATCCACTTACCAGGCCCGACAGCCGCCACTTTAGCTGCTGTTGCTGTTTTTATGTCCATCATAGACTTGACCGAGGGATAACCAAGGCTGACTAACATAGGAGGCCTTTCAAGGCCGAAACCGTTAAGATGGCAATGAGCATCATTGATACCAGGTAGCACTGTAGCCCCTTTTAGATCGAGTAGTTTCGTGTTTTTACCGGCCAATTTTTTCATATCGATATTTGAGCCGACGCCGGTAATCCTGGTATCTTTGACAGCTACTGCTTCTGCAATTGAGAATTCATCATCCACCGTGATGATGTTGCCGTTGTACATCACGAGGTCCGGATTCATCGACTGCCATTTAAACCTTGTTTGTTTTAGCATTACTCTCTCCTCGCAAAAATCATTTGCTATCAGCACTCTTTTGATAATGAAGCTGCGTACGTTACAAATACTATGTAAGAAAATCTTTAATAATGTCAATCATCATGTTAGTTGCTTTCAGTGCGTATTCCCGCGGTATTATTAGAGGCGGCATAAAACGGAAGACATTACCATAGCGTCCGCAAGGAGTTACAATGATACCGGCATTAAGTAATTTCATGGCAATTTCTCCACATTTGTCTGAAGAAAGTGGTTCCCGGGTATTACGGTCCTCGACTATTTCTACACCGATCATTAAACCGCGACCGCGGACATCACCGATAGCTTTGACCGTTTTGGCGGCATCCTTGAATGTACCGCTGATTTCACTACCTAGCCTGGTAGCCCGGCCTAGCAAGTCCATCTTCTCATCGGTAATCAGGTCGATATTTGTCATACAAACAGCACAGGCCAAAGCATTGCCAGCAAAGGTTCCAGGTTGCGATCCTTCCACCAGCGATTTGTTGATATCCGAACTGAAGGTAACTCCGGCCATTGGAATATCACCGCCCATGCCCTTACCCCATGTCAGTATGTCGGGAACCACTCCGGTATATTCGATAGCCCACATTTTACCAGTGCGCCCAGCACCAGACTGGACTTCATCAGCAATATAAAGGGCTCCGTATTTGTTGGCAGCCTGTTTTATTAGTTGGAAAAATTCTGGTGGTGGAGCCACATAACCTCCTTCACCCTGCTGGGACTCGACTATAATGGCAGCAACATCGTCGGCGGCGGTATAAGGAGTATTCAGAACATAGTCCACGTTTTTAGCGCACTGCATGTCGCAGGCGGGATAGGTCATATTAAAAGCACAGCGATAACAATAGCCGTAAGGTAAGTGTATGGCTCCTGGCATCATAGGCCCCCAGCCATGACGGTAGTGATAACCAGTAGTGAGGGATGCTGACCCCATCCAGACTCCGTGATAGGCTCCGTGAAAAGCGATAATCTGTGAGCGTCCGGTATAATGACGGGCAAACTTGATAGCTGTCTCGACAGCACCGCTACCGCTCTGCATAAATGCGGTCTGGCAGTTACCCCGCAAGCCTTCGGGCATGATTCCCGAAATTTTCCTGGCTAACTCAATGCGCTTGACATTGGTAGCATCGGTGGTATGCATTATCAGGCTACTCTGCTTACGGATTGTCTCCAGCACTTTCGGATGATTACGTCCAACAGCATTTACAGCAACTCCGGCAGCCATATCGATAAACAGGTTGCCGTCGGCGTCTTTAACTGTAGAACCGCTGCCTTCTTCCATGATAAGTGGGAAAGCTCCAGCGCCGCGTGTTAAGGGTTCATACTTGGCTGATTCCTCCAGTAGTCCCTGAACTTTCGGACCGGGTACTTTGGTTACCATCCTTGGTGCGTCAGGATATGAAAGCTTGGATAATTCGACTTCTGAAATCATATTTACCTCCAAGATATTTTTACTCAAGCTTTAATAGTAAATACATATTATATATATTAAATATTTTCCGTTCCAAATCATTTTGAGTATAGAGATTATACATTATTTATCAATAAGCATTGCAAAAAGGTTATCAACATAGAAACCAACCGCCCGTAAGCTGAGCTTTGTAGAATAAGAATTTCCCTCCATTCATTTATTACCTGAGGTTATTTTTTTTTAAAGTATTAGACACGAAATACAAAGTCAGTATGGACTGCACCCTTATGATCGGACAGATATGGTTAGGAGGGCTCTACAATCCTGCTCAGGACAGATCTGATGGGGCGATTCACTATTCTCCTGCATAAGCAA
>CAYOHA010000261.1:0-4210 GCA_964403625.1 uncultured Dehalococcoidales bacterium
TCTAATCCCCCACCCTGAGATGCTTCGCTACGCTCCAGCATGACAGTTTCGCCATTGGCTAGCTCTTGATGCTCTTGATATCCGGGTTACAGCTACGCCTTACCGTATTGATATCAAGGGTATAATCCCGATTGATATAATACCGGATCATTCAGCAACGAAGCTATTCACCACTGGACAAACATGGGCATGACAACATGGACATAGTTGTCCATCCCAACAGGGCGGATAACGCCAGGGCTTGATGAATTGGTTGTCTCTAAGGCTACTCGTGGTTCGCGAAGTACACTCAGCACATCAATCAGATATTTCCCGTTAAAGGCAATCTTTGTCTCCTCACCCTCAACTGTAGCATCTATCTCAGCTTTATCCAATTCGCCTATCTCTTCAGAGCGAGCTGATATTGTCAGCTTACCGGGCGTTAGTTCATTAGCTGATGCCGCCATCAGACGCACAATGCCACTGCCATCGCGGGCGAATATGGCGGCTGTTTTCGTGGCTCTTAAGAATTCGGTAACATCAATTATGACTCTGGTATTGTAGCTTTGAGGAATAAGTTGAGCATACTGAGGGAAGTTACCCTGAACAAGCTGGGATACCAGCTCAGTATCCTTTAAACGAAATAGAGCCTGGCTTTTGTTCGGATTTATAGTTATGTCTATTACTTCACTTCCATCAGCCATTAGCCGGTTTAGTTCATTTAGAGTCCGGGCTGGAATAATAACTTCAACCTTTTCTTTGACGGCTGTGGAAAGAGGCAGTTTATACACGGCTAGCCTGAAACCATCGGCTGCCGCTAGTGTTAATACATCACCATCAAATTGAGCGTCAACACCAGTCAGCACAGGACGAGATTCTTCAGAGGCAGCAGCAAAAGCTACCTGGCTAATTGCCTGACCGAAGGCTTCTACCTCAACTCTGGTATTGATACCTTCATTAATGGCAGGTATCGGGGGAAAGTCCTTAGCATCTACACCACTGATTCGTGCTTCAAACCGGGCACACTTTAACGCTAGTGTTTTGGTACGAGGCGATAGGTTAATATCTATCTTATCATTAGGCAGAGAGCTGACGAATTCTGTGAGAAGACGAGCTGGAACGGTTATTGTCCCTTCTTCTTCTATTTTAGCACCAATCCAGTAACTGATAGCCATTTCCAGGTTAGTAGCCACAAGCTTCAGCCGTGACTGGTCTATAGCTAAGAGTACATTATTTGTTATTGGTAAGGTTGTTCTGGTAGCTACAGCCCTCCCAACAACATTCAGTCCTCGACTAAGATTTTCCTGAAGACACGATAATTTCATGGTTAATCCTCCAATGTTACTAGTGGTGAAGGGTAGTATATACCAAACAACCGATCCACTTCAAGGTTAGTAATCCTTTTCCTGAACATCCAAGCACCATTTTTTCAATAAACGGCGCACTTTTTTGGCGGCCTGCCCTCGATGACTAACCTGGTTTTTCATCCTCAGAGGTAACTCTGCCATCGTTTTACCCAGTTTGGGAAGATAGAAGACCGGGTCGTAACCAAAACCATACTTACCCTTTGCTTCAAAAGATATTATTCCCTGACACTCACCTGAGCAGAGTTCTACCTCCCCTCCGGGTGTAGCTACGGCGATAACACAACGGAAACGTGCTGAACGTTTCTGCCACGGCACGTTTTCCAGCCGCAATAGCAGATAGTTAACTCTATCAATATCCGACGCATTTTCACCTGCATAACGAGCCGATAACCGACCTGGTTCACCCCCCAGAGCATCAACCTCCAGCCCGGAATCATCAGCTAATGCCCATAATCGACTCTGAGCCGCTAATAACGTCGCCTTTAACCTGGCATTTTCTTCCAGGCTTTGCCCTATCTCATCAACTACAGTAGTTATGCCCTGCTCAGTCAGGGTAACCAGCTCAAGAGGGATACCTTTCAGAAGACTTTTATATTCGCGAACTTTATTCTTATTGTTTGTCGCCAGGAGAAGTTTACAACTCACGGAACAACAGACAGCTAAGTTATTTCCAGGACGCTATAAGGTCATCGATGGGTATAGCAGCCATAGTCATTGTCTGGAGAGTACCTCTTGATCCCAGTTCCAGAGCGATCTTGGTGATAGTAGTATTGCCTACAGTCTCAATGATATTGATAAAATCATACTGACCGAGGATAGCATACTGGGCAAGTATCTTACCCCCCATTTCTTCGACTTCCTTATTAACCTCTCTGATTCTACCTGGATTGTTCTTTACTGTCTTCCTTCCTTCGTCTGTAAGTGTAGTAAGCATAACATAGACTGCCATTTTTTCATCTCCTTATTGAGTATTGTAAATTAGTATAATACCTACTAAATATATCACTGTCAAGTATGTTTTCGATAAAGCCTGTCAATAATCAATTCCCCGTCGCGCCATTATCCCCTTATCATAGGGATGTTTAATTTTTACACACTCAGTGACCAGGTCAGCCAACTGAATAAGCTTGGAATCAGCGAAACGGCCGGTAAGAATAAGCTCTACATTCTGAGGTTTATCAAGAATAAGCTTAACCACTTCATCCAATTCAACCAGCTTCCAGGCTGCAGCGATATTTACCTCGTCCATCACTACCAGGTCATAGTTGCCACTGGTTATAGCCTCACGGGCAAATGCCAGAGCTTTCTCTGCCTGCTCTTTTTCTTCCGGTTTAATATTAGCCGGATCAGTGAAGGTCCTGAGCCCAAATCTCGCCACTCGGACGTCAGGCACTTTAGCTAGAAAAGCCCACTCGCTGTAGGGATAGTCGCCTTTCATAAATACTATAATACATACACTGAATCCTTGACCCAGAGCCCGGACGACAGTACCAAGAGCTGCAGAAGTCTTCCCTTTGCCTTCACCAGTAAAGATTTGAACAAGACCTTTGAGAGGTCTTGTTGATGAATTTTTTTCTAATGGCGTTTCTCTCATCAACAGACTCCATGAATAATCTACCAATAGCAAAACAGGACAACGGATTCAAGCAAGGACAGTCTAACAATGAAATCCAGGCTGTGTCAAGACACAACACCCGAACCGAGCTTTCCGCGAAATGCGCAATTTATTTAGTTCTTGAATCTAATGCCCCCACCCTGAGATGCTTCGCTACGCTCCAGCATGACAATTTCGCGATTGGCTTGAACCAGGTTTTTCTTGTTGCCTGCCCCCTTAAATGGTAGAATATTACATCTAAATATAATAAAACATCATGTTTGCGCGTTTGACCAAACTAAGTTATACAGGAAGGTAAAAAAGTGATTATTGAAAAGCTTGAATTATACCCATTTGGAACGAATTGCTATATTGTTGGCGACGAATCCAAGAATGAGGGGATAATAATCGATCCTGGTTCTGACGCTGATCTTATCTTGAAGAAAGTTGAAGAGCTGGGGCTTGAGATAAAGCTGATATTGTTAACTCATGGGCATCCGGACCACATTGGTGCCCTATCAGAAGTAAAAGAGGCAACTGATGCTGAAGTTGCCATCCATACTGAAGATGCCAGGTTTCTTCAGGGGGGGCGTGCTTCCGGTGGTCCATCGTTTGGTTTTTCTCATCAAGCTCCGACTCCCCCCGATCGACTACTCAAGGGTGGTGATAGCATAGAAATCGGCGACCTTCATTTCCTTGTTATCCATACGCCTGGTCATACACCCGGTGGCATCTCCCTGCTGGGAGAAGGGGTGGTTTTCACCGGTGACACTCTATTCAACTTCGGCATCGGAAGGTATGATATGCCAGGCGGAAACGGTCACCAGTTAATGAACAGCATTTATACCAAGCTTATGGTGCTACCCGATAAAACCGCTGTTTATCCCGGTCATGGTCCCGAAACCACTATCGGCACTGAACGCCGGGGAAATCCATTCCTGCGCGACTGACCAATCTTAATACAAGATTATGCTAGTTATACTAAGCCTTATCCTTAGGGTCAACCACGGCTGGCTCTTCCTCAAGCTGGCTACCGAATGACCCTGATTTCTTCGAGTACCAGACAGAACCGATAATTATTAAAAGTCCTATTACTGATACGGTTATAGAAACCGCATCGAAACCCCTCTCCTGATAGACGCCATTTACCAGCACTACCATCATTGACGCAGAGATAACTGAAATCAGGTTGATTACTTTAATCAACGGATTCAAGGCCGGTCCAGCGGTATCCTTAAGCGGGTCACCCACAGTATCACCGACCACGCTT